>DATHRP010000452.1:0-23392 GCA_035465195.1 Afifellaceae bacterium
ATACGTAGGAACTGTTCAGACCACCGTTTCCGGCGAGATTGAAGGTCACAGCGGAGGCCGAACCCATCATCGGTACGCAAAACAAAAGCGCGGCCACAACCGCACCCGAAAATAATCTCATTACCCCATCCCCAACAGGAAAAACTCCCGCCGCGTCGGCACTTAGACATTTCACCGGGCTGCCCGTCAACTGCCTTCGCATCATATTTTCGACGGACTCACGCGGTTTTTGCGTTTTTCCATTTAAAATAGAAAATGCTGCAAAAACGCTGAAAAATTAGACATTTACCATGTTGGAAGGTTGACCGGCCGAATTACCGGGTTCAGCGGCGCCCGGAAGCCGCCGCGCCGGACACGACCGGCGGCCGCCGACGCGCCTGGACGCGGATGTTGAGATAATTGCCGAGGAAGATCAGTGCGCCGCCGGCAAACACGTAGGGATCGAGCGCTTCGCCGTAGGCCAGCATGCCGACGATTGCGATCAGCGGCAGCCGGGCGAAGTCCATCGGCGCCACGACGGTCGCGTCGGCATGGCGGAAGGCCTGGGCAAGGCAGAAATGCGCGGAAAGGCCGCCGAGGCCGAGAGCGAGCGTCCACAGCGCGATTTCAAGGTCCGGCGGCACCATAGGCAGGCCGCCGGAGACGATCATGCCCATCGGCGCCTGCATCACGGTCATGTAGAAGACGATGCACAAAGACGTCTCCGTGGCCGAAAGCCGCTTGGTGGCGATCATGTTGCCGGCGAAGCCGATGGCCGACAGAAGCGCCCAGACCTGGCCTTCGTCGAGGCTGAAGCCGACATCCACGTCGATCGGCCGCACCACCAGCAGGACGCCGGCAAAGCCCATGGTGATCGCCACCGCCTTCCAGATCGTGAAGCGCTCGCCGAGGAGCAGCGGCGCCAGCAGGGCGACCCAGATCGGCGAGGTGAATTCCAGGGCGAACAATTGCGCCAGCGGAATCATCGTCACCGCCGTGTACCAGCAATACTGGCCGAAGAAGTGGAACAGGTTGCGGCCGAAATGCTGGGGCAGGCGCTTGGTGCGCAACTGGCCGGCGCCCAGCGCCGCAAACGGCAGGATGGCGCACACAACGATCGCGCCGATGACGCTGCGCCAGACCAGCAGGTCTGCGGTCGGCATCACCGGACCGGCCTCGCGGCCGGAGACGGCCATGATGGAGAAGCTGGTGAGCGCGGCCGCCATCCATAGCGCGGCGCGGGCGGGGGAGGGGTGGCCGGCGGTCACGGCCGGCACGGCCCGGTTCCGAAGCCCATCACTCCAGTTCCTTCGTTTTCAGGAACTGCACGCCCTCGTGTTTCTGCGCCTTGTAGTTCATCTCCCAGACCGTCTCCGCCAGGAACACCGGATCGCCGTCGCGGTCGTCCATGATGGCCGACTTGTGCTGCTTTATGAAGTCCGCGAGCGCCTTGTCGTCGTCGGACCGCAGCCAGCGCGCCGCCTGGTAGGGCGCCGGCTCGAAATCGAGATCGACCTTGTACTCGTTGCGCACCCGATCCTTGACCACGTCGAGCTGCAGCTGGCCGATCACGCCAATGATCCACTGCGAGCCGACATCCGGCTTGAACACCTGGATCAGGCCCTCTTCGGAGAGGTCCTGCAGCGCCTGGCGCATCTGCTTCACCCTTGTCGTGTCGACGAGGCGCACCCGGCGCAGGATCTCCGGTGCGAAGGCCGGCAGGCCGGTGAAGCGGAAGCTCTCGCCCTCGGTGAAGGTGTCGCCGACGCGGATCGAGCCGTGGTTCGGCACGCCGATCACGTCGCCGGCCCCGGCCTCGTCGGCGATCTCGCGGTCCTGCGCCATGAAGATGATCGGGCTGTGCACCATCACATCCTTGCCGGTGCGCACCTGCCGCAGCTTCATGCCGCGTCTGAACTGACCGGAGCACAGCCGCAGGAAGGCGATGCGGTCGCGATGGTTCTTGTCCATGTTGGCCTGCACCTTGAAGACGAAGCCGGTCACCGGCTTTTCGTCCGGCGTCACGGTGCGCGTGTCGGCGACGCTGGGCCGCGGCGGCGGTGCGTGGGCGGCGATCAGGTCGAGCAGTTCGGCGACGGAGAAATCGCGTAGCGCACTGCCGAAGATGACCGGCGTCAGGTGCCCTTCGCGATAGGCCTCGGGGTCGAATTCGGTATAGCCGGCGCCGATAAGTTCAACTTCTTCACGCACCGCTTCAAGAACGTGCGCCGGCACCAGGCTGTCGAGCTGCGGATCGCCGATGCCGGAGCATGCGACCACCTTGCCGAACGCGCCGCTGGCCTCGCCCTTCGTCTGGTCTGCCGTGGTCAGGAACCGGTTTCCGGCAAGGTCGTAGCAGCCGGCGAACAGCCCCCCCATGCCGACCGGCCAGACCACGGGCGCGATGTCGAGCTGCAGCTCGTCCTGAATCTGGTCGAGAAGCTCGAACGGCTCGCGCCCCTCCCGGTCCACCTTGTTGATGAAGGTGATGATCGGGATGTCGCGCAGCCGGCAGACCTCGAACAGTTTGCGGGTCTGCGCCTCGATGCCCTTGGCCGCGTCGATCACCATGATGGCGCTGTCGACGGCGGTCAGGGTGCGGTAGGTGTCCTCGGAGAAATCCTCGTGGCCCGGCGTGTCGAGCAGGTTGAACTGGAGACCGTCGCGCTCGAACGTCATCACCGAACTCGTGACGGAGATGCCGCGCTCCTGCTCGATCTTCATCCAGTCGGAACGCGCCCGGCGCGCCTCGCCCCGCGCCTTGACGTTGCCGGCCAGGTGGATCGCGCCGCCGGCCACCAGCAGACGCTCCGTCAGCGTGGTCTTGCCGGCGTCCGGGTGCGAAATGATCGCAAATGTGCGTCGGCGGTCAAAGGGTACCGGCATGGAAGGGCCTGTGATTCGGAATGGTCTGCGTCTCTGGAAAATCCGCCGCGAAAATGCAAGCGGCGGGCCGCTGCTAGATAAGTCCTGAAGCCCGGAAAGTCCACTGTTACGGCGCCGCTGAAGGTGGCAGGGCGCTCCGGCGGCGATAAAGAGGGGATTGATCGCCCGCAGTGTGTCTCGCCCATTGTGCAATGCAATCCGACTCGCTAGCAAGGTTGCAAAAGGCGACGTGCCGCGCGGTCCTGGCGGGCGGCGGCGGACATAAAGCCCAGGGGGTGGTTATGTCGAAGTGGGTCTACACATTCGGTGACGGTCAGGCCGAAGGCTCGGCCGCAATGCGGGATCTGCTTGGCGGCAAGGGCGCCAATCTCGCCGAAATGTCGGCCCTGGGACTGCCGGTGCCGCCCGGCTTCACCATCACCACCGAGGTCTGTACCGCCTACTACGAGAATGGACAGGAATTTCCCGACGGCCTGACCGACCAGGTCGGCGAGGCGCTCGGCCATGTCGCCCGGCTGACCGGCAAGGGCTTCGGCGATCCGGCCAACCCGCTGCTGGTCTCCGTGCGGTCCGGCAGCCGCGCCTCGATGCCCGGCATGATGGACACGGTCCTCAATCTCGGCCTCAACGACGCCACGGTGGAAGCGATGGCCGAAGCCGCCGACCCGCGCTTCGCCTACGATTCCTACCGCCGCTTCATCCAGATGTACGGCGACGTGGTGCTCGGCATCGACCACCACGAATTCGAGGCGATTCTGGAGGTGGAGCGCGAGAAGAAGGGCGTACAGGAGGATACGGCGCTCGACGCCGACGACTGGCGAAACATCGTCGGGCGCTACAAGGCGCTGGTGGAGGAGATGCTGGAACAGCCGTTCCCGCAGGACCCGATGGATCAGCTCTGGGGCGCCATCGGCGCCGTCTTCGGCTCGTGGATGAACGCCCGCGCCATCGCCTATCGCCGCCTGCACGATCTGCCGGACAGCTGGGGCACGGCCGTCAACGTCCAGGCGATGGTGTTCGGCAACATGGGCGACACATCCGCTACCGGCGTCGCCTTCACGCGCAATCCTTCTAACGGCGATCCGGTGCTCTACGGCGAGTTCCTCGTCAACGCACAGGGCGAGGACGTGGTCGCCGGCATCCGCACGCCGCAGGACCTGACGGAGGATGCGCGCGTCGCCTCCGGATCGCAGGCGCCGTCGCTGGAAAAGCTGATGCCCGAGGCGTTCGGCGAGTTTATCGGCATCGCCAATCGGCTGGAAGCCCACTACCGCGACATGCAGGACATGGAATTCACCATCGAGCGCGGCAAGCTCTGGATGCTGCAGACGCGTTCGGGCAAGCGGACGGCGGCGGCGGCGCTGAAGATTGCCGTCGACATGGCGAACGAAGCCATCATCACAAGGGACGAGGCGGTGCGCCAGGTCGATCCCGCCTCGCTCGACCAGCTTCTGCATCCCACCCTCGACCCCGAAGCCGAGCGCTCCGTCATCGCCCGCGGCCTGCCGGCATCGCCGGGGGCGGCGACCGGCGAGATCGTCTTCAACTCCGAACAGGCCGAGCAGGCCGCCCGCGACGAACGCAACGTGATCCTGGTGCGCGTCGAAACCAGCCCGGAGGACATCCACGGTATGGTCGCCGCCAAGGGCATCCTGACGGCGCGCGGCGGCATGACCTCGCACGCCGCCGTCGTCGCCCGCGGCATGGGCAAGCCCTGCGTTTCCGGCGCCGGCATGGTCAAGGTCGACTACAAGGCCGGCACCATGTCGGCGCTCGGCCGAACATGGAAGGAAGGCGACGTCATCACGATCGACGGCGCCAGCGGCGAGGTGATGGAAGGCGCCGTGCCGATGCTGCAGCCGGAACTGACCGGCGATTTCGGCACGCTGATGGGCTGGGCGGACGCGGCGCGGCGCATGAAGATCCGCGCCAACGCCGAGACGCCCTCCGACGCCCGGCACGCGCGCGAGTTCGGCGCCGAGGGTATCGGCCTCAGCCGCACCGAGCACATGTTCTTCGAAGGTGACCGGATCGTCGCTATGCGCGAGATGATCCTGGCCGACAATTCCGACGGCCGCCGCGCGGCGCTGGAAAAGCTCCTGCCCATGCAGCGCGACGATTTCGTCCAGCTCTTCACCATCATGGAGGGCTACCCGGTCACCGTCAGGCTGCTCGACCCGCCGCTCAACGAATTCCTGCCGAAATCGGACGAGGACATTGAATCCGTCTCCGCGGCGATGGATGTGGATCCGGCGCGCTTGCGCGAGCGCGTGATCGCACTGACGGAAACCAACCCGATGCTCGGCCATCGCGGTTGCCGGCTGCTCGTCACCTATCCGGAGATCGCCGAGATGCAGACGCAGGCGATCCTTGAGGCCGCGGCCGAGGTGCAGCAGAAGATTGGCACCCCGGTGACGCCGGAAATCATGGTGCCGCTGGTTGGCGTCCAGGGCGAACTGGAACGGGTCAAGGCCGCGATCGACGAGACCGCCAGGCGGATCGGCAGCACGGTCGAATATTCCGTTGGCACGATGATCGAACTGCCGCGCGCCGCGCTGCGCGCCCAGGAGATCGCCGAGCTGGCGGAATTCTTCTCCTTCGGCACCAACGATCTGACCCAGACCACCTACGGCATCTCCCGCGACGATGCGTCTGGCTTCCTCGGCGCGTACCAGGAGATGGGATTGATCGAAAAGGATCCGTTCTCCTCGCTCGATACCGAGGGCGTCGGCATCCTGATGCGGGTCGCCACCAACGAGGGCCGCAAGGTGCGCGCCGACCTGAAGCTCGGCGTCTGCGGCGAGCACGGCGGCGACCCGGCATCGATCCGCTTCTGCGAGGCGATCGGCCTCGACTACGTCTCCTGCTCGCCGTTCCGGGTGCCGATCGCGCGGCTCGCCGCGGCTCAGGCGGCGCTTGCCATGCGCGACGGCGTATAAGGGCTGGATTGCCACGCTGATGCCATATCTGCGCCAACGTTAATGCACGATTCACCGCCAGGACAATCGGACTGAACGCGGCCTGCGCCATTAACCGGTTGTCAACCGCAATTTGATTAAAAGTTGAACTGTTGCACTGGCGCCGCATCGAAGTCGCCGGTGGAAAGATCAGAACAACAGGGACTTTGAGGCGAAGGCGCGTTGAGTATGGGTGGTATCTCCAATCTCGCACGATTGCTTTTGAAGGTCCCGCTGACGGCTTGCGTGGCCGCGGCGGCGGTCTCCGTTTCGGCCTCCGCCGTGCACCTGCAGGACGTCGCCGGCACTTCCGGCGCCGTGCAGGACGGTCCGCGGTGGATGGCCTATGTTCCCGGCCCGCCGATGACGTCCGAATACGCCCCGACCTTCACCTTCGCCGATTCCGGCCCCGTGTCGGGAGGGCTGCTCGCGCCTGTCGATGCGCCCGAAACCACCGGCGCCGTCGAAGACGTTCCGTTCGACGCGACGATCCAGCGCGTCAACCGCGCCGCCAAAGGCGATCTCCTGATCACCCGGCCGCCGCAGGCGGCCGTCGACGAACAACTGCCGGCTTCCGGTTCGGTCTGGGAACTCGGCGATATCTTCTCCGCCCATGAAGGCGGTGGGCTTCCCAAGATCGCGCTGGTGCCGACCGACGGTTCGCAACTCGGCGATATCATGCTGGCCCACAAATCGTTCCTGAAGCCGGGCGGCCTGGACAGCTATTCGAACATCATGATGGCCCGGGTCGAGACGCCCGAGGCGGCGCCCGCTTCCGGCGACGCGCCGGCCGCGACGGTCATCGCAACCTCGGGCGCCACCGAAACAGGCGCGACGCTCGTCGCATACGCGCCGGCTTCCGCTGACCATGACGCACCCTTCGACGCGCTGCTTGGCGGCGCGACCAACCAGGTCCTCGCGCCTGTCCTGCCGCCGCGCGGCCGGCCCGACGATGTCGAGGTCGCACGGTTCATGAAGGGGCACGGACCGCAGCGCAGGCAACCCGGCGAACACGAATGGGCGGCCAATGCGTTGCCGGTCAACGTCTACGACGAGGCCCAGCAGGCCTGTCTCGCCCGCGGCATCTATTTCGAGGCGCGCGGCGAGTCGGTACGCGGCCAGGCGGCGGTCGCGCAGGTGATCCTCAACCGGGTCAAGAACCCGGCCTATCCGGCGACGATCTGCGGCGTCGTCTATCAGAACAAGAAATGGCGCAATCGCTGCCAGTTCTCCTTCGCCTGCGACGGCAAGCGCGACCAGATCTATTCCACCAAGCATTACCGCACGGCGCAGTACGTCGCCCGCGAGGTGACCGACGGCAATATCTGGCTGGCGGAAGTGGGCGATGCCACCCATTATCACGCGACCTATGTCCACCCGCGCTGGGCAAACAAGCTGAAGAAGACCGACCGGATCGGCCGGCACATCTTCTACCGCACCCGCAACGGCGGCTGGAGCTAGAGGCACGCCAGACCTGGCATGAAAAAAGCCCCGCATATTGAAAAATGCGGGGCTTTGATTTTTCGGCCTGCGCCCGGATGCGGGGTCAGGCGAGCGCCTTTCGCGCCCGGTTGAGGCCGATATAGAGGCTGGCGCACATGCCGAGCAGGACGATCGCGAACGGGAAGCCGGTCGAGACCGCCATGGCCTGCAGCGCTGTCAGGCTCTGCGCGCCGCCGACCAGCAGCAATGTTGCCGCGACCAGGCCCTCGAACGTGCACCAGAACACACGCTGCGATACCGGTGCGTCGGTCTTGCCGCCCGCCGTGATCGTGTCGATGACCAGCGATCCGGAATCCGACGACGTCACGAAGAAGATGATGACCAGGATGATCCCGAGCAGCGAGGTGACCCCGGTCAACGGCAGCGGCTTCAGCATTTCAAAGAGCTTGAGCTCCAAAGCCGCGTCCTTCACCGGCGCCGCGGCGTCCGCGACCACCTGGGAAATCGCCGTTCCACCAAACGCACCCATCCACAGGATCGAGACGATCGTCGGTACGATGATGACGCATGTGATGAACTCGCGCACGGTGCGACCGCGCGAGACCCGGGCGATGAACATGCCGACAAACGGCGACCAGGAAATCCACCAGGCCCAGTAGAATGCCGTCCAGCCCTGCGAGAAGTTGGCGTCTTCCCGGCCGAACGGGTTGGACAGCGGGATCAGGTCCCTGGCATAGGCCAGACCGCCGGCGAAGATCGTCTCGAAGATGGCCGCAGTCGGGCCGACGGCGATCACGAACAGCAGGAGCAACGCGGCGAGGCCGATATTGATCTCCGACAGGACCTTCACGCCCCCGTCCAGCCCGCGCAGCACCGAGATCAGCGCGGCGGCGGTGATGATGGTGATCAGCAGGACCTTGGCGAAATTGCCGGTTCCCCAGCCGAACAGGTAATTGAAGCCGGCCAGCGCCTGCTCCGTGCCGAATCCGAGCGACGTCGCCAGTCCGAACAGGGTCGCGAACACCGCCACCGTATCGATGATATGGCCGGTCCAGCCCCAGACACGCTCGCCGAGCAGCGGGTAGAAGGCCGAACGCAGCGTGAGGGGCAGGCCGTGGTTGAAGCTGAAGAACGCCAGCGCCAGCGCGACGACTGCATACATTGCCCACGGATGCAGCGCCCAGTGGAATATGGTTGCTGCCATGGCGAGATTGCGCGCCGCGTCGACATCACCGGCCGCTGCGCCGAGTGGCGCCCAGTCCGTACGGGCGCCGGCTTCGACAGCGGTTCCGCCCATCGACGAACTGAAGTGCGATATCGGTTCGGAGACACCGAAGAACATCAGGCCGATGCCCATGCCGGCGGCGAACAGCATCGCAAACCAGCCGAGATATTTGTAGTCCGGCGTGGCGTCGACACCACCCAGCCTGATGCTGCCGAGCGGGGTCACGATCAGCAGCAGGCAGAAGACGACGAAGATGTTGCCGGCCAGCAGGAAGAACCAGTCGAACGTCGAGGTCAGCGCCGGCCGAAGCCAGCCGAAGAACTCGGTTGCCGCCTCCTGGAACATCAGGGTGACCAGCACGAACGCGACGATCGTCAACCCGGAGATCACGAAGACCGGATTGTGGATGTCCAGTCCGAATGGCGTGATATTGTCCTGACCGATCTCGTAATCCGTCTCGATCAGGTCTTCCACGACCGCTTCGGCAGCCGCTGGATTGTTAGTCATAGGCTATTCCTCCCCTCGTTTCGCCGGCTTGCGCCATCGGCCGGGGGTTCGGCCCGATGACGCCGCCGCGATAGCGTTATTCAAACACGCTAACGGATCGCCAGCCGTCTGTGAACCGACACGGGCTTGTCACGATCCGACGGTTTCGATGGATTGCGGAAACGGTTTCTTGGCAGTTATGCGGCATTCTGGCCCAGTTGAATGCCGCTCTTGAACCTAGCCAGCGGCGGGTTATGCCGGTACTACCGCGACAATTGCCGGTGCATCCGCGGGGCTGCGTAGAGAACCGGCGCCGGATCGCATCTGCCGGTCCGCATCACCAACAATAGCCCGAAGGATGAGGCGCATTGCGCTTCGAGCCGACAACCTTATTGCCGTTTTTGAACTGGCGTTCGCAGATCAGCACGAACAGCCTGAAAGCGGATGCTTTTGCCGGGTTCACGAACGCGGCCATCGTCCTGCCCCAGGGTGTCGCATTCGCAACCATCGCCGGACTGCCCCCGCAATACGGCCTCTATACCGCGATGATCACGCCCGTGGTCGCGGCGCTGTTCGGATCATCCACCGTCATGGTGTCCGGGCCTACGACGGCCATTTCGGCGATCGTGCTCACCACGCTGCAGGGCCACGCGATTCCGGGAACGCAGCAATTCATCGAATTGGTGCTTCTGCTCACCGTCATGGTCGGCGTGTTCCAGTTCGCCGCGGGCCTGGCCCGGCTCGGCGGCCTCGTCTCGTTCGTTTCCCACTCGGTGATGACCGGATTCACCGCCGCCGCCGCGGTGCTCATCGGCATCAGCCAGCTCTCGGGCGCCATGGGCCTGACTGTGGAACGCGGCGGCAACGTGTTCGAGCGCTTTCTGAACGTCGTCGCCGTCATTGAAGGCATCAACTGGACGGCGTTCGCCATTGCCATGACGACATTCGCCACGGTCGTCTTGTTCCATACATTCACCAAGCGCCTGCCGGGATTCCTGATCGCGCTGGCGGCGGGCGGGCTGCTCGCCTGGCTGATCGACGCTGAATCCAAGGGTGTATCGATGATCGGGGCATTGCCCTCGGCGTTGCCGACATTCGCGCCGCCTTCGTTCAGCATTTCGCAGATCGTCGAACTGACCCAGGGCGCCGCGGCAATCGCCTTCGTAGGACTGCTGGAAGCCGTGTCGATCGGCCGGTCTTTCGCGATCCGCCGGCACGAGCGTTTCGATTCCAACCAGGAGATGATCGGCCAAGGCCTGTCCAACATGGTCGGCGGCTTCTTCCAGGCCTATGCCGGTTCCGGCTCCTTCACCCGCAGCGGCGTAAACGCCGAAGCCGGCGCTCGCACGCCCATCTCGGCGATCTTCTCCAGCCTGTTCCTGATCGTGATCCTGGTGTTGGTGGCGCCGCTGGTCGCCTTCATCCCCACGCCGGCGATGGCCGGCCTGATTCTCTACGTCGCCTACAAGCTGATCAATTTCCGGGAATTCTACCATGTCCTGGAATCGAGCAAGTCGGAGACATTCGTGCTCGTTTCGACCTTCATTGCCGGCGTCGCGATCGAACTCGATTTCGCCATCTATGTCGGCGTCATCGCCTCGCTGTCGGTTTTCCTCAACAAGTCGGCGCACCCGGCGCTGCGCGTCTCCACGCCGACCGTCTCGCGCTCCGGCCGGCGCAAGTTCCGCAACGCCGACATGCACAATCTGCCGGAATGCCCGCAAATCCTGAGCGTGCGCCTCGACGGACCGCTCTATTTCGGCTCGGTGGAGCATGTCGAGCGCGAATTCCGCAAGATCGAGCGCCGGCGCTACGACCAGAAGCACGTGGTGCTCTACCTGAAGGGCGTCGGCGACGTCGACCTGGCCGGAGCCGACCTGCTGATCGAGGAGATCCGCGAGATCAAGAAGCGCGGCGGCAGTTTCGAGATCGTCGCGCTCTATCCGCCGCTGCTCAGACGCCTGCGCCGCTTCCATGTCATCGACGAGATCGGCGAGGACAATCTGCATATCTCCAAGGGCGACGCCATCGCCGCCGCGATCAAGCGGATCGACCTGGAGATCTGCCGCAAGTGCCGGGCCCGCGTCTTCCTGGAATGCGCCGAACTGCCGGGTGCGGAGGAGGCGGCCGCGGAAAAGGCCGCTGAAGCCGCGGCGGAGGCGGAGCGCATGGCGGAAGAGACCGACGGCGCCTGAACCCGTCGATCAGGCCGATTGCCGCTTCCGTAGAGCTCGTCGAACCTCTGTTCGACGCAATTCCGCCCCCTCGCGAATTCGAGCGTGCGGATCGCCTGGCGGCATTCGAAGAAGATGTGCATCGCGGTGATGTTCGCCATGTGGCTCAGCACGGCGTTCAGCCGGCCTTCCACCGGGTGCCGGTCCTTGTAGAGGATCGTCACGCCCATATGGGCAAGCACGCCACGATAGAGGCAGTTGCTGAGGTCGGTGCCGCCGGCCCGCTGGCTGACGAGCACGAAGGGCACGTCGCCGATATCGGTCGGGATCTTGCCGCTCCAGCACAGCGTGCCGTCCTCCAGTCCGCCGCGGATGTCACGGGCAATGTCCGGCCGCACGATCGCGACCTTGTCGGCGATGGCGGAGGAAATCTCGTCGGCGTCGACGATCTCGATGACGCTGTCGGTCTCGGGATCGTGCACGCCGGGGAACAGTTCGTTGAAGCTCTCCAGGATCCGGGTGACCTGCTCCGGGCGGTTGGAGTGCGACATCAGGTTGACCGAATCCCTGGCCAGCGCCGGCAGCGGCTGGCCGGTGCGGGCGATCCGGTCGTAATTGTCGAGCACGAAATTCTTCAGCCGGTCGCGGCCGAACAGCGGCACGCGACCGGGCGACATCGTCGGATCGCCGGATTCGAGTGCCGCGGCAGGGGCTGTGAAAGCTGCGATCAGCAGCACGCCGAGAAGAACAATCCGGAAAGGTCGCACGGTTTGGGTGATCCTTGTCGGGACGGGTTTCGCCGCAAAGGGTTGCGCGACAAGGCGGCGGCGTCAATCCGGCAGGCGCGACGGACAGGTCGTCCGCAATTGAAAAAGCCCGGACAGCGATCCGGGCCTTTTCATGTCTTCGGTTCCGGCCTGCGCCTACGAACAGCCGCTCGTCGAGCCGCAAGTGTCGCACTTCAGGCAGGTGCCGTTGCGCACCATGGTGAAGTTGCCGCATTCGGAGCAGCTCTCGCCCTCGTAGCCCTTCATGCGGGCTACGGCGATGCGCTCGTCCCGGGCCGAGCGGTCGCTGGCGTCGCCGGAAACGACCGGCGCCCGCTGCGGCTCCGGCGCGTTGGCGGCGTAGCCGGCCGGCTCGTCCTCGGTCTCGCCCTCCGGTTCGAGATCGCGCTTGAACGCGGTCACTGTGCCACCGGAGGCGATCGCCGTGACGTTGGAGGCGCCCGACGCCTTGACGCTGCCGCCGCCCTTGCCCTTCGGCTCGCCCGACTTGTCGAGCAGGCGGAACTTGGCGGTCTGGCCGCGCACCAGCCCGTGCGAGACCGGTGCGGTCGCCTTGTCGTCCTCCACGCCGCGGCCGAGCGCGGTGGAGCCCATGTCACCCGGCGTCACGTGCGCCAGATCGTGGCGTCCGAGATAGGAGATCGCCAGTTCGCGGAACACGTAGTCGAGGATCGACGTGGCGTTCTTGATCGCCTCGTTGCCCATCACCATGCCGGCCGGCTCGAAGCGGGTGAAGGTGAACGCCTCGACATATTCCTCAAGCGGCACGCCGTATTGCAGGCCGAGCGAAATGGCGATGGCGAAATTGTTCATCATCGCCCGGAAGGCCGCGCCTTCCTTGTGCATGTCGATGAAGATCTCGCCGAGCCGTCCGTCATTGTATTCGCCGGTTCTCAGATAGACCTTGTGCCCGCCGACGACCGCCTTCTGGGTGTAGCCCTTGCGGCGGTCGGGCATCTTCTCGCGCTCGCGCACGACGCGCTCGACAATGCGTTCGACGATCTTCTCCGCTGCCGCGGCGGCCTGGGCCGGGGCGGTGGCCGCCACCAGTTCCTCGATGACGTCGTCTTCGTCCTCGTCGGCGAGAAGCTGGGCGTTGAGCGGCTGCGACAGCTTGGAGCCGTCGCGGTAGAGCGCGTTGGCCTTCAGCGCCAGCTTCCACGACAGCATGTAGGCATTGTTGCAGTCGGCCACAGTGGCATCGTTCGGCATGTTGATCGTCTTGGAGATCGCGCCGGAGATGAACGGCTGCGCCGCCGCCATCATGCGGATGTGGCTCTCCACCGACAGGAAGCGCTTGCCGATGCGGCCGCACGGATTGGCGCAGTCGAACACCGGGTAATGCTCTTCCTTCAGGTGCGGAGCGCCTTCCAGCGTCATGGCGCAGCAGACATGGACATTGGCGGCCTCGATATCGGCCTTCGAGAAGCCGAGGGCGGCCAGCATGTCGAACGACATGTCGGAAAGCTGCTCATCGGTGAAGCCGAGCGTGTCCCTGCAGAAGTCCTCGCCGAGCGATAACCTGTTGAAGGCGAACTTGATGTCGAACGCCGCTTTCAGGCCGCTTTCGAGCTCGGCGATCTTCTCGTTGGTGAAGCCCTTGGCCTTCAGGCTCTCATTGTTGATGCCCGGCGCCCCGGCCAGCGACCCGTGGCCGACGGCATAGGCCTCGATCTCGGCGATCTGGTCGTCGGTGTAGCCGAGCGTGCGCAGGGCTTCCGGAACGGCGCGGTTGATGATCTTGAAATAGCCGCCGCCGGCGAGCTTCTTGAACTTCACCAGCGCGAAGTCCGGCTCGATGCCCGTCGTGTCGCAGTCCATTACCAGGCCGATCGTCCCGGTCGGGGCGATCACCGTCGATTGGGCATTGCGGTAGCCGTGCTTCTCGCCGAGCTCGTAGGCGCGGTCCCAGGCCGCCTTGGCCCGGTCCACCAGGTTGCCGTCCGGGCAGGATTTGATGTCGAGCGGCACCGGCGCGATGCTGAGCCCCTCATAGCCGTCGCCATAGCCATGCGCGGCGCGGGCATGGTTGCGGATCACACGGAGCATGTCGGCCGAATTCTCCTCATAGCGCGGGAAGGGGCCGAGCTCGCCGGCCATCTCCGCCGAGGTGGCATAAGCCACGCCGGTCATGATCGCCGTGATGGCGCCGCAGATCGCCCGGCCTTCGGGCGAATCGTAGGGAATGCCCGAGGTCATCAGCAGGCCGCCGATATTGGCGTAGCCGAGGCCCAGCGTCCGGTACTCGTAGGAGAGCCGGGCGATCTCCTTCGACGGGAACTGCGCCATCAGCACGGAGATTTCCAGCACGACCGTCCACAGCCGCACGCAATGCTCGAACGCCGCGGTGTCGAAGCTGCTGTCCTTGTTGCGGAACTGCAGCAGGTTCAGCGAGGCGAGGTTGCAGGCCGTGTCGTCGAGGAACATGTACTCCGAGCACGGATTGGAGGCGCGGATCTCGCCGCCGGCCGGGCAGGTGTGCCAGTCGTTGATCGTCGTGTGATACTGGATGCCGGGATCGGCCGACGCCCAGGCGGCGTAACCGATATTCTCCCACAGCTCCTTCGCCTTGATGGTTTTGGCGACCTTGCCGTCGATGCGGTTGGTTAGCTGCCAGTCGCCGTCATCCTCGACCGCCTTCAGGAAGGCGTCGTTGACGCGCACCGAATTGTTGGAGTTCTGGCCGGACACCGTGAGGTAGGCCTCCGAATCCCAGTCGGTGTCGTAGGTGTCGAACTGTATGTTGGTGAAGCCCTGGCGGGCGAACTGGATGACCCGCTGGATGTAGTTCTCCGGCACCTGGGACTTCTTGGCCGCCTTCACCTCGCGCTTCAGCGCCGGGTTGCGGTTCGGGTCGAAGCAGTCGCCGTCCGGGCCCTCGCAGTTGACGCAGGCCTTCATGATCGCCGTCAGGTGCCTGGCGACGATCTTCGAGCCGGTCACAAGTGCCGCAACCTTCTGCTCTTCCTTGACCTTCCAGTTGATGTACTGCTCGATGTCCGGATGGTCGATGTCGACCACCACCATCTTGGCCGCGCGGCGCGTCGTGCCGCCCGACTTGATGGCGCCGGCGGCGCGGTCGCCGATCTTCAGGAACGACATCAGGCCGGACGACTTGCCGCCGCCCGACAGCCGCTCGCCTTCGCCGCGCAGGTGCGAGAAGTTCGATCCCGTGCCGGAGCCGTACTTGAACAGGCGCGCCTCGCGCACCCACAGGTCCATGATGCCGCCTTCGTTGACCAGGTCGTCGCCGACCGACTGGATGAAGCAGGCGTGGGGCTGGGGATGTTCGTAGGCCGTGGCGGACTGGACGAGTTCGCCGGTCTCGAAATCGACATAGTGGTGGCCCTGGCTCGGGCCGTCGATGCCGTAGGCCCAGTGCAGGCCGGTGTTGAACCATTGCGGGGAGTTCGGCGCCACCTTCTGGGTCGCCAGCATGAAGCGCAGTTCGTCGAAGAAGGCGCGGGCATCTTCTTCGCCGTCGAAATAGCCGCCCTTCCAGCCCCAGTAGGTCCAGGTGCCGGCCAGCCGGTCGAAGACCTGCCGCGAATCGGTCTCCGGCCCGCTGCGCTCGTCCTCCGGCAGGCGCGCCAGCGCCTTCTTGTCGGGAACGGACCGCCATAGCCAGGACGGCACGCCGTTCTCCTCGACCGTCTTCAGCCTGGCGGGGACGCCGGCCTTGCGGAAATATTTCTGCGCGATGATGTCGCTCGCCACCTGGCTCCAGCTTTCCGGAACGTCGATATCCTCCAGCCGGAAGACGATCGAGCCGTCAGGGTTGCGGATCTCGCTCGTTGCCTTACGGAACGCGATGGCGTCGTAAGGTGATTTGTCTGCTTCGGTATAATGGCGCTCGATGCGCATAATGCCCCGCTCCAGTCTCTAATCGTATCCCATTCCGGCGGCTCGCCCGCCGGACCAAAATTCCCCTCAGGCTCCCGGATGCCCGGAAACCGTTCGTCAGGTCCGCCGCATGGTTGCCGGCCCTGCTTCCCCCGCTAGCCTCTCACACTGCGGGGGCCGGATCATGGCAATCCCGATCCGTTGGATATGCCCGCTTCGCTATTGCAAAGCTTCGACCGACGCTACTCGAATATACTACATATATATGGTTAATCACAGATTAACGCTACATATGGTGTTTTCGCCCGGAATCCGGCCAAAAACGCCCCCAGCCCGGCAGACTGACTTCCAGCCCGTCAGAAACGCTTACAAGTACATGGATTTCAGCCGCCCGTACTGAACGATCCGAAGCCGGACCAACGCGGCGACTGACTCGCAGGCTAGCCGCTGCAGAATCAGACCGTCAAGCGCGAAATCTACAGATCGTGGCTAAAATTCGGTTGCAAACCACATATTGTGTCATTCGGGCCGATTCGTCCGAGGCGGATTGGGGAAATCGGGGATTCGACTAATTTTTCCGGAGCGCGGCGACGAAATCTGTGTCTGGGCCCCCGCAAACGATTCGAAGCCGGTCAAAATTCTGGGACTCCGCCGGGTTCGCGGGCTTTGCGCGGCCGGCAAACGACTTTATAAGGCTCGCTCAAATGGCGGAACCATCGCGACAGACGAGCCAGACCGTGCCGACACTTCATATTTTGAACGGACCGAACCTCAATCTGCTCGGCACACGGGAGCCAGGAATATACGGCGGCGTGACGCTGGCGGGCATAGAGGAAGCGTGCCGCAAGCACGCCGACGGCTACGACGTCGTGTTCCGCCAGTCGAATCACGAGGGCGAACTCGTCGGCTGGCTTCACGAGGCGTCCGATTCGGCCGGCGTGATCCTGAACGCCGGCGCTTACACGCACACGTCTGTCGCGCTGCACGACGCGATTCGCGCCATCGCCGCGCCGGTCATCGAGGTTCATCTCTCCAACGTGTTCGCGCGCGAGGCCTTCCGCCATCACTCCTATATTTCGCCGGCTGCGAAGGGCGTGATTTGCGGATTCGGCGCCAATTCATACATTCTGGCGATCGACGCCATCGCAGCCCTCAAGACCTCCTGAAGGAACGGACCTGACATGGGTGACAAGAAACACGGGATAGACAAGGACCTGATTCGCGACCTCGCCGCGATGCTGAGGGAATCGGACCTTTCCGAAATCGAGGTCGAACAGGACGATTTCCGGATCCGTGTCACCAGGGCGTTGACCGCCGTCGCACAGCAGGTCGCCGTGCCGACGCCCGTGGCAGCCGCGGCTGCTCCTGCGCCGGCCGTCCAGCCCGCGGAGGCGGCTGCATCGTCCGACGAGGACATGTCCCGGCATCCGGGCGCGGTGAAATCGCCGATGGTCGGCACCGCCTACCTGGCCCCGGAACCCGAAGCCAAGCCGTTCGTCGAAATCGGCGATACCGTGGCGGCCGGGCAGACGCTGATGATCGTCGAGGCGATGAAGCACATGAACGAGGTGCCGTCGCCAAAAGCGGGAACGATCGCCGCCATCCTCGTCAGCGACGGACAGCCCGTCGAATACGGCGAAGTCCTTCTCGTCATCGAATGAAGGGCGGACGGGAGCCCATGTTCAACAAGGTTCTGATCGCCAACCGAGGTGAAATCGCCCTTCGCGTGCTGCGCGCCTGCAAGGAGCTGGGCATCTCCACGGTCGCGGTTCATTCCACCGCCGACGCCGACGCCATGCATGTCCGTCTGGCCGACGAGAGCGTGTGCATCGGGCCGCCGAAGGCGTCGGAATCCTACCTGAACATTCCGAGCATCGTATCGGCCTGCGAGATCACCGGCGCGGAAGCCGTGCATCCGGGCTACGGCTTCCTGTCGGAAAACGCCCGTTTCGCGGATATCCTGGAGGCCCACGACATCGCCTTCATCGGTCCTTCCGCCGAACATATCCGCATCATGGGCGACAAGATCCAGGCCAAGGAAACGGCGGAAAAGCTCGGCATCCCGGTGGTTCCCGGCTCCAAGGGCGCGGTGGCGAGCGAGGCCGACGCCCGCAAGATCGCCGAGGAGATGGGCTATCCGGTGCTCATCAAGGCTGCCGCCGGCGGCGGCGGGCGCGGCATGAAGGTGGCGGAGACCGCCGAGGCCCTTCCCAAGGCGTTCGCCACGGCGCGCTCGGAGGCGAAATCGGCGTTCGGCGACGACGCCATGTACATCGAGAAGTATCTTGGCAATCCGCGCCACATCGAGATCCAGGTGCTCGGCGACGGCAAGGGCAATGCCGTCCATCTCGGCGAACGCGACTGTTCGCTGCAGCGCCGCCACCAGAAGGTCTGGGAGGAGGCCCTGTCGCCGGCGCTCAACAGCAAGGAACGCGAGCGCATCGGCACCACCGTCTCGAAGGCGATCGCCGAACTCGGCTATTCCGGCGCAGGAACCATCGAGTTCCTCTACGAGGACGGGGAATTCTACTTCATCGAGATGAACACCCGTCTCCAGGTCGAGCATCCGATCACCGAGGCGATTACCGGGATCGACCTCGTTGTCGAGCAACTTCGCGTCGCTTCCGGCGCGCCATTGTCGATGAAACAGGAGGATATCTCGTTTTCCGGCCATGCCATCGAATGCCGGATCAACGCGGAAAATCCCGAGACATTCGCCCCGTCGCCAGGCCGGATCACCTATTACCATCCGCCCGGCGGCCTCGGCGTGCGCGTCGATTCCGGCGTCTATCAGGGCTATTCGATCCCGCCGCACTACGACAGCCTGATCGGCAAGCTGATCGTGCACGGCCGCGACAGGGTGGAGTGCATGATGCGGCTGCGCCGCGCGCTCGACGAATTCGTGGTCGACGGAATCGAGACGACCATTCCGCTGTTCCGCGACCTGCTGCAGCAGCCCGATATCCAGAACGGGGACTATTCCATTCGCTGGCTGGAACGCTCTCTGTCCAGAGAACGCGACAAGCAATAGGCACGTCCGAATCATGTCCAGGGCCGCTGACGGCGAATTCCAGATCACGCCCGACGTCCTTCTCAAGGCCTATGCGTGCGGAATTTTCCCGATGGCGGATTCCGCCGACGACCCGGATATCTACTGGGTCGAGCCGGCCCTGCGCGGGGTGCTTCCGCTCGAGGCGTTCCACGTTCCCAAGCGCTTGAGGCGCACCGTCCGTTCAGACCGGTTCACCGTCTGCATCGACACCGATTTCGACGGCGTCATCGAAGGTTGCGCGCGTTCCGCGCCCGGCCGCCGTTCGACCTGGATCAACGGCGAAATCCACCGCCTGTTTTCGGAACTGTTCGAACTCGGCCATGTCCACACCGTCGAGAGCTGGCTCGACGGCCGGTTGGTCGGCGGCCTGTACGGGCTGCATCTGGGGTCCGCGTTCTTCGGCGAGAGCATGTTCTCGCTGGAAACCGACGCCTCGAAGGTGGCGCTGGTCCATCTCGTCGGCCGCTTGCGCCGCGGCGGCTTCCGGCTGCTCGACACCCAGTTCGTGACCGAGCACCTGACGCGATTCGGGGTGGTGGAGATTCCGCGCTCGGAATATCATGTCCTGCTGGAGGACGCCCTTCGCGAATATGCCGAATTCAGGTGTTTCGATCAGGACTTGTCGGAACCCGAATCGCTTCCGGTTCCCGGCAGCGTCGTCTTGCAGTCGATCAGCCAGACATCGTAGACCGGGTGCTCGACCGCGTTGAGCCCGGGGCTCGAAGCGTACATCCATCCGGTAAAGATCCGCTGGATCTTGTTGGCAAGCGTGATTTCGTCGATCTCCACGAAGGCGACGGTCTGTTCCGGCTCCGTCGGCGGCCGCGTGTGGCATGTGCGCGGCGTCACCTGCAGCGCGCCGAACTGAACGGTTTCGTCGACCAGCACGTCGAACGTGATGATCCGCCCGGTGATCTTGTCGAGGCCGGTGAACACCGCGACGGGGTTGTTGACCGGCGCGGCAAGCGCGGCGCCCGGCAGGCCCGGAAACGGCAGGCCCGGAAACGAAAGTCCAAGGCCCAATAGAATGAAAGTCGGAAGACGCATGGTCCCGTCAGATGCCGGCCCGGATCAGGGCGTCCAGGCTTCGTAGTCGCCGGTCACTTCCGGCCTCTTTTCCGGCGTCACCAGCGATCCCGGAGGGAAATAGGCGCCGGCGGTGCCCGTCAGGTTCTCCTGGTGCGGTTTCTGCCAGTCCTTCGGCTGGTAGCTCTCGTCCGTCGGTGGCACGTCCGTCCGGTAATGGATCCAGCCATGCCAGCCGGGCGGGATCTTCGAGGCTTCCGCAAGGCCGTTGTAGATCACCCACCGCCTGGAGCCGTTGCGCTCGCGGTAGTAGCGATTGCCCGCATCGTCCTCGCCGACAAGCTCGCCCTTGCGCCAGGTGTGGACACGCGTGCCCATGGTCTGGCTGTTCCACCAGGTGAAGATCTGCAGAAGAAACGCCTTCATCTCACGCCTTTCGATCGGACATCCTGTCCTTAGCGGGCAATCCCGGTAAAATAAAGCCCGTCGTCGGACGGTGCGGGCCGGCCGCTACCGCGACGCCTCGATCTTCCGGAGCAGCTCGTCGTAGCCGACGGCACCGAAGATCGCCTCGTCGCCGATCACGTAGGAGGGCGTGCCCGATATTCCGAGCGCCTGGGCGAGCATCCGCACCTCGGTGAAGTTCTTCAGAACGTCTTCCTTGGCGGCCTCGGCTTCCAGCGCCTTGACGTCGAGGCCGAGATTTTCGGCCACCGACACGGCCTTTTCGTGGTTCGCCGCACCGTTGCCGACCAGCAGGTCACGGTGGAAATCGGCGTATTTCTCGGGCGCCAGCTTCGAGACGGCAACCGACATCCGGGCCGCTTCCAGCGACCCTTCCGACAGGATCGGGAATTCCTTCATGACGACGCGCAGGTCCGGATTGGCTTCCACCAGCGCCTGCATGTCGCTGTAGGCGCGCTTGCAGTAGCCGCAATTGTAATCGAAGAACTCGACCATGGTGACGCTGCCGTTCGGATTGCCGATCACGGCCTGGTTCTCGGAGTTGAAAATGGTTTCACCGAGGTCGGCAATGGCTTGCGACTGCTTGGCTTTTTCCGCCTCGCGCTTTTTGTCCTCCAGCGCGATGAGCGCCTCTTCGATGATCTCCGGATTGGCGATGATGTAGTCGCGGACGAGCTGTTCGATCTCGGCTTTCTGCTCGGCCGGCATTTCCGCCCGGACTGCGCCGCAAAGCTGTAATGTCAATATCAGCGCAGCAGCGGCGCCGGTGATCAAGCGGTTCATCGTGATCTTATCCTTTGTATCGTGCGCAGGAACACCGCTCGGCGCTCCATCTGCGTTTCCGGGGTGCCGGCAGTGCTCAGCGTTGGGTCTTGGGGAGCTTATACGACAATATGTCGTCGGCTTGCAGCCACCCCGGCGAACCGCGGTTCAATTTTGCTTGAGCCCGTTTGGCGTGGATCTGGGCCGTTTCGAGCTGTCCGTCGATCAGGTGGCCCTGGGCCGTGGCCAGTTCCGCCTCGCCGATGCGGCCGAGGCGGCCGTAGGCCGTCGCCAGGTGGCGATAGCCGACCGAGGCGTGTGGTTCCTGGGCGAGGCCGGATTTTAGGTTCTCGATGGCCGGCCCGAGCATCGCCTTGTCGCCGGTCTCCAGTTGCGCGTGACCGAGCAGGATGCGGATCAGGCCGGCGCGTGGCGCGAGAGAAACGGCCTTGTTGAGCGGACCCAGCGCGGCCTTTGCCTTGCCGCCCTCCAGCAGCGCCTGGCCCTTCAGTTCGTAGAAATAGGGATTGTTCGGCATTTTCGCGATCAGGCCGTCGATCTGCCGGCCGGCGCGCCGGATGCCGCCGCTGCGGTAGGTGGCGATCGCCCTGGCATAGTCCGCCGGCAGGCTATTGTCCGACTTGGGGTATCGCCGCGACACCCGTGCCGGATTCTCCATGAACCCGGAAAGCTTGGCCCGCATCATGTCGTGGCGAAGCTGCAGCTGCTCGGGGTCTTTCGCGTCCCAGTACTTGCTCTTGCGGGCAACGGTTTCCAGTTGCGCGATACGGTCGCTCGCCATCGGATGCGACTGGACATAGGGGTCGATATACTGCTTGGCGAACAGCGCCTGGTCGGCGAAGCGCTGGAAGGTCGTAATCATGCCTTTGGCCGATTGGCCCGTCTTGTTGAGGTACGTCAGTGCCGCGCGGTCGGCGGCGGTCTCCTGTCCGCGGCGGTAATTGAGCAGGGTCCGCAGGGTGAGCTGCGGTCCGATCTGGGCCAGCGCCCCGCCGGCCCGCGCGCCGGTATTGGACCCGGCCTGGGCTCCGGCCACCATGGCGCCGACGCCGAGCAGCGTCGCGATCATGCCGATGGATTTCGACCGCGCCACCTCGTTCCTCAGCCCCTGAAGATGCCCGCCCGCCAGGTGGCCCGTTTCGTGCGCGATGACGCCGATCACCTCGTTGGGCGTTTCCGCCGTCAACAGCGTGCCGGTGTTGATGAACATTTGGTTGCCGCTGGCCACGAACGCGTTGAATGACTGGTCGTTGATGATGATGATCTCGCCGCCGCGCGAGCCGATGCCCGCCGCCTTGAAAAGCGGCGCCGAATAGTCGCGCAGCAGCGATTCGATCTCCGCGTCTCGGATGATCGGCGCACGGCCGCGCTGTGCTGTGGCAGGGGTAGAGGCGGCGATTACGCTGACGGCCGTGACGAGGGCGAGCGTTCGCGCATGCGAGCGGCGCCCGGATGCTGGCGTAAACGCATGTCCGCTGGTAGTCAGGCGATCGATGAGTCTCATGAAAATGGCTCTGTTGGTCATTTCCGTCAGTCCGTCCGGCCGAGAACGGCAGGATCGGCTGGCGAGTGTTTGATACGAAGGACGTGGCGCAATAATGACGAAGGCACCTAGGGCCGTCTCGAATTCCGGCAACCCGACCATATCCGCTTCGCTTGGCCCGTCAAGGCGCAGCGCCGTCGAGCCGTTCCTGGCGATGGACGTGATGTCACAGGCGGCGCGCCTTGAGGCCGAGGGCCGGAACATCGTTCACATGGAGGTCGGCCAGCCCGGCAGTCCCGCGCCGGAGGCGGTGCTGAACCTTGCGCGCGAGGCGCTGCAGGGCGGCCGTCTCGGCTATACCGAGGCGATCGGCATGCGGCCGCTGCGCGAGCGGATCGCGCGGCACTACATGGATGCCTACGGGCTGGAGGTGCCGGTCGAGCGCATCATGATCACCACCGGCTCGTCCGGCGGCTTCAACCTGACCTTCATCGGCGCGTTCGATCCGGGCGCCCGCGTCGCGCTGGCCTCGCCCGGCTATCCCGCCTACCGAAACATTCTGGCCGCGCTGGGGCTGGAGGCGGTGGATATTCCGATCGGGCCCGGCAGCGACTGGATCCTCACCGCAGAGCTGGTCGCCGCCGAGCACGGGCGAAAGCCGCTCGACGGGGTACTGGTGGCCAGCCCCGCCAACCCTACGGGCACCATGGCGAGCGCCGACCAGCTGCGCGGGATCTGCGAATTCTGCCGCGACGCCGGCATCCGCTTCATATCCGACGAGATCTATCACGGCCTGACCTAC
>DATHRP010000453.1:0-1796 GCA_035465195.1 Afifellaceae bacterium
GGTCGATATGATCGACAGGGATGACAAGCTCGTCGTACGCGCCGACGTCCCCGGGATCAAGAAAGAAGACCTCGAGATCACAATCTCGGGCGATCGCCTGATTATCGAGGCGAAGCGGGACTACGAGAAAGAGGAAAAGAAAGAGGAGTTCGTTCGTCACGAGATGGCCTATGGCCGTCTGTACCGGTCGGTGCTCCTGCCGTTCGAGGTGCTCGGCGACAAGGCCGAGGCCGAAATGAAAGACGGCGTCCTCGAGATCGTACTGCCGAAGGTCGAGGCAACCACGCCTTACAAGGTGAAGGTCGCCTGACGCACGGGGATTGTCAGTAACCTGGGGGCGGCGCCGAGCCGCCCCTTTTTGTTGCAGCGGATCGCGCGCCGGGGCGCGCTCCTACGGGTAAAACGAAACCGCGAAACCCTTATGAACTCTCCGATTCCCGGGCGTCCGAGGGCATAACCGTTACCGGCGTCTTCATGATGACTTCGCGATGCGGGAACGGGATCTTGATGTCGTTCTCCTTGAAGGCATCCCAGAGCGCCATCATGACCTTGCCGCGTATGTTCGTGAGGCCCTGTTGCGGGTCTTCTATCCAGAAACGCAGCAGGAAGTTGATCGAGGAGTCGCCGAATTCCGTCATCCAGCAGACCGGCGGCCGATAGGCGGCAACCACGCGATCGACGGACGATGCCGCAGCGATTGAGATATCGACCACCTCGTGTGGATCGGAGTCGTAAGCCACTCCGAAAGGCACGTCGAGGCGCACGTACTTGTCCGAGAACGACCAGTTGATCACCTGCGTGGTAATGAAGTCTTCGTTCGGGATGAGATACTCGCGGCCGTCGCGTGTCACGACGGAGACGAATCGCGCCCGCAGTTCGCGGATCCAGCCGAAGGTCTCGCCGACGGTAATCGTGTCGCCCGGTTTGATCGACTGGTCGAGCAGGATGATCATACCCGAGATGAAGTTGGACACGACCTTCTGCAGGCCGAAACCGATGCCGACGCCGACGGCGCCCGACAGTACCGTCAGTGCCGTCAGGTCGAGGTTGAGGCTCTGCATCGCGACCATCACTGCGAACACGATCAGGGCAATACGCAGTATTTTCCCGAGCAGCACACGCAGGGACGGCGTAAGTTCGTCGACCTGCTGGATGCGGTTGTCGATGAAGTTCCCGGTCTTAAATGCCGCCCACATCAGCACGCCGATGAAGAACACGGCTTTGATTGCGTTCAGCACCGAGAACCGCACTTCGCCGAGGGTGAAGCCAATGCCGTCCAGGATCGCGGCCACGTCGTCGACGATGCCGAGTATCGAGGCGGCAACGAACACCCAGACGATCAGCGAAAACAGGCGCCGTACAATGCGCTTGCGAATTGCATGGGACACAATCGAAATGAGCAGCCAGGCGCCTGCCAGCAGCATGGCGCTGTAAATCAGGTAGTTTTTCTCGGGCCACGGCGCGATGGTCGTGGCGAGATAGGCGATTCCCAGCAACAGTACGAAAAACAACCATTCCATGCGCCTCAGGAACGCGACGATGAGGCGCAGCGTGCCTGGCATGCCCTTGATCTTGCGGGCCTGTTTTTCGAGCAAAGGCTCGACACGCTTGGACAGGAACCAGGCCGGCAGGAACAGCACGACGATCAGGCCCACCTGGAACAGGAGTTCCGGCTGGCTCATGTAGCCGACCGCAACATCCCAGTATTCGAGGGCCCGTGCTTTTAGTTCTTCTATGTCCAAGTCTCAGGCTCCTGGCAGGCGGATCAGTGGTGCGAGTGCGGGCCGGGCGACATC
>DATHRP010000454.1:0-2295 GCA_035465195.1 Afifellaceae bacterium
GACTATGCCGGCGTCGATTTTGAATGCACCAGCCAGATCGATGTGCGCGGCCCGAAGGGCGTTCCGGGCGTGCGGCCCTATTTCGAGAAGGCCGACCTTAAGATCGTTCTCTATACCGACGAGCCGGAGAAGCGGGTCAACCAGCTCATCCGCAACGTCGAGTTCCGCTGCCCGGTGATGAACCTGATGCGTGCTGCCGATGTCGAGCTCGATGTCGACTGGCAGGTCCGGCCGGCGGCCGAAAAGGCCGGTGCGGAATAATTCCATCCAGGCCGTTCAATTTAATGTCATTTGCGTCTTTTCGGGGTGCCAAACAAGCTTCGTTCGATCAACGCTGGCTTGCACCGGTGGAATTGGACCGGGTCGTAATGATCGTCCGCAGAAGCGCCCGAAAGGCATTCCGATTGCTGATTTCGTGCGCCGTCGCGCTGTTATGCGCGGCGGCCGGTTCCGCGCCGGCGGCCGCTCAGTCTGCAGGGCAGACGGAGGTCGATCTCGAACTCGTGCTCCTCGCCGACGCGACCGGCTCCATCGACAATTCGGAGATCCTGTTCCAGCGCGAAGGCTATGCCCGGGCGATTACCGATCCGTCGGTGATCTCGGCGATCCGCAACACGCTGCATGGGAGGATTGCCGTCACCTATGTCGAATGGGCGGACCAGTACTCGCAGGAAATCGTCGTCGACTGGACGATCGTTGACGGCGAAGAGTCCGCCGCCGCGTTCGCCAAGGCGCTGCTGGAACCGCCGCGCCTCGCCTATGGCCGCAACGCCATCGGCGCCGCGCTGCTCTTCGGCAAGGACCGGATCGAGAAGAACGACATTGTCGGCTTTCGCAAGGTGATCGATTTTTCCGCCGACAGCGCCAACAACTGGAACGGCCCGAGCATCGAGGAAGCCCGCGCCGAGGTGTTGGCCGCCGGCATCGTCATCAACGGACTGGCCGTACTCTGCCGCCATTGCGCCACCGGGCGCGCCGCCAACTACGACCTGGAGGCGGCCTTCGGCGCCCGGATCATCGGCGGACCCGGCTCGTTCGTCATCACCGCCGACAGTGAAGCCACCTTTTCCAACGCCGTCCGCCGCAAGCTGATCCTGGAGATCGCCGGCAAGCAGCCGACGATCCGGCTGGCGGAAGGCGTCGAAACCGAACGGGCGACGAAGCAATAGACCGCAACGAACAAGGGAGAGTAACGATGAACGAGATGACCCCGGTCCGGCGCAAGACCGCCAGGGATTTCCCACAGGAGCTGCTGGACCTTTATGACTATTATGCCCACGGCAAGATCAGCAAACGCGAATTCATGCAGGGCGCGTCGAAGTTCGCCGTCGCCGGCGTCACCGCCGCCGCGCTGCTCGACGAGCTTTCGCCCGACTATGCGCTGGCCCAGCAGGTGGCGCCCGACGATCCCGGTATCGTCACCAGCCGCGTGACCTACAATTCCCCGAACGGCAACGGCGACGTCAACGCCTATCTCGTCCGCCCGGCCGGTGCCGACGGCGACCTGCCCGGCGTGCTGGTGATCCACGAGAACCGCGGCCTCAATCCCTATATCGAGGATGTCGCCCGGCGCATGGGCAAGGCGGGCTTCATGGCGCTCGCCCCCGACGGTCTGACCTCGGTCGGCGGCTATCCCGGCAACGACGAGGAAGGCCGCGAACTGCAGCGCACGGTCGACCGCGAGAAGCTGCTCAACGACTTCTTCGCCGGCTTCGAATATCTGAAGAGCCGCGACGACTGCACCGGCAAGGTCGGCGCCGTCGGCTTCTGCTATGGCGGCGGCGTGGTCAATGCGATCGCGGTCGCCTATCCGGAGCTTGCCGCCGGCGTGCCCTTCTACGGCCGCCAGCCGGCCGCCGCGGACGTGCCGTCGATCCAGGCCCCGCTGCTCCTGCAATATGCCGGCCTCGACGAGCGGATTAACGAGGGCTGGCCGGCCTACGAGGCCGCGCTAAAGGAAAACGGCAAGACCTACACGGCCTACATCTACCCGAACGTCAATCACGGCTTCCACAATGATACGACGCCGCGCTACGACGCAGAGGCCGCCAAGCTTGCCGAAGAGCGCACCATCGCCTTCTTCAAGGAACATCTGAGCTGACCATGAGATTTTTCGTGCCGGGGCGCATCGCGGTCCGGCACGGAACGCCTCAAGCCGGCGAGCAGCAGCCCTCGCCCTGCTGCACCGGCGGACAGGCAACGCTGCCGTAGGAGCAGAAGACGCAGCAGTCGCCGGGCTTCGGCTTCAACAGCGCGCCGCACCCATTGCAATCGTAGAACCACCGGCAGGCGTCC
>DATHRP010000455.1:0-10271 GCA_035465195.1 Afifellaceae bacterium
GTCGAGATCGGTTCTGTCGACAACAGGATCGTCCACGTCACCAGCGGTTCCGAAACGGCGGGGCAGCGCAAGCAGATAGAAGATACTATCGAGACACTGCGCGACGAGGCGGCCTCCCTCGACCAGCTTCTGCAGAATGTCGAGTATCAGCGCGAATTGATTCAGGATCTCGCCCGCAAGCCCTTCACGGTCGGCAATCCCGCCGACAAGGAACTGCGCGTCGACAGCACCGAACTGGGCAACCTGTTCGACCTTGTCGCCGGACGGCTTCAGGCTCTCGACAGGAGCGCACTCGACGCACGCATCCGCAAGCGGGCGATCGACAAGGAGATCAACGATCTCCAGAAGCAGCTCGGCGAACTGGCACCGCGTCAGACAGTCAGGGCGGTCGTCACGGTGAACCTGATGAGCGAGGCGGACACCGCAGGAACATTCCGCGTCAGGTACCGGGTCCAGAATGCCGGCTGGCGGCCGTTCTACGATGCGCGGCTCGACATGCCGGAAGACGGCAGCGAGCCGAAGCTGGCGCTGGTCCGGCGCGCGGAGATTATCCAGAACACCACCGAGAACTGGGACGGCGTCGGCCTGACCCTGTCCACCGCCCGTCCTGTTGGCGCCACCGCGGCGCCTGAGCTTTCGCCCTTCGGCCTCGGATTCGAGCGTTTCGAGACGGAGGTGGACCGACGCTATCGCGGCAACGCGATGTTCGACAAGGTCGCGCCCGCCTCGGAGCCGGCCGGTGTGGGCGGCGTATTAAACTTGCATAGCACCGACGTCGCCGAGGAAGCGCGGGAGCAGGAAGCGGACATCACGCTGGCCGGCTTCCAGGCGCTCTACGCCATTCCCGGGCGCGTGACCGTGGATAATCAGGGTACCGCCAAGAAGGTCCAGATCTCCGCGGAGAACATCGAGGCTCGTCTCACCGTGATGGCGGCGCCGGCGCTCGATCCCAATGCCTATCTGACGGCCGGGTTCACCGTCGACGGTGATACGCCGCTGCTGCCCGGTCGCGTGCTCCTGTTCCGGGACAACGTCTATATGGGGCAGGGCGCCCTGCCGCTGCTCTCACCGGGCGAGGAGCATGCGCTTGGCTTCGGTGTCGACGACCGTGTCCGCGTCAAGCGCACGGAAGTGCGCCGCGAGACCAGCGAGAGCGGCATCATCTCCACCGATCTTGTGGAAGAGCAATCGTGGGCCATCGAGGTTCAGAACCTGCATGTCCGCACCATGCCGGTGAGGATCCTCGACCGCATGCCCTATTCGACTCACGAGGACATCAGCGTCGAACTGCTGGCCGGCACGACGCGTCCGAGCGAGACCAATGTCGACCGCAAGCAGGGCGTGCTCGCCTGGGACTATGAACTGGCCGAAGGCGCCGAAACGCTCATCCGCTTCGGCTACCGGGTCTCCAGTCCGAAGGACAGGCCGATCCGGCTTGGCATGCGCTGAGCGGGTCGGTTCTAGAAGCCGCCTCCGGTCCGGAAGCCCCCACCGCGGCCCCCGCCGCGACCGGACCGCTGCCGCGGCATCCGGCTCGGGCGGGTCAGGACACCTCCTCCTGGCCTGCCCGGGCGTCCGGGCATCGGGAAGCGGAAGCCGCCGCTCCAGTCGTCGCCGCCGAAATCGTGATCGGTCCTGCGCGGCATGGTCCGCTGGCCGCGACGCAGATGATCCCACAGACCGCCGGATGTGAGCACGCCGGCCAGGATTTCGCCGATCATCGTACCGATCAGGTCGCCGGTACCCGGCGGAAACCGAGAATCGGGCGCATCGTAGCGCGCCTCCTTGAAGCGTCGCCGCACCTGCTCCAGTTCCTCCAGCGACCTGCGGTATTTCTCCAACAGGGCTTTTGCGTCGTTCTCGTCGCGGTCGAGGTCATCAAGATCCTCTTCGAGCCGGATCAGGCGAGCCACGGCCTCGTCGTCGTCCAGGCTCGTCGTTTGTGCGGCGAGGACTCGCAGATCGGGGATATCCTCGTAATTCAACGTCTCCGTCAGAATGGTCAGCGCCTGGTTGAAAGCGTCGCTGTTGCGGCCGGTTGCCGCCGTCTGGGCGTCGATGTGCTGGCGGAAGTCGGCCTCGGCGGCCGCGATCTTCTGGTCGAGGGCATCGAGTTCCGCCTGTTCGGCGAGCGACCGGTCCCTGAGCTTCGTCGCGCCGTCGCGCTTCAGCGCCTCGTCCTCCAGCGCCTTCAGTACCGTCCGCTCCGCCTCGGCCTTCTCCTCCACGCGGCCGACATGCGCCGCCAGCCGCTTCGGTATCTCCGTAAGGCGTTTGTAGTTGAGCGCCGCGTCGCGGTAGTCGACAAGGCCGGCCACCCAGTCGTCGAGCATCTTCGCGATCAGCCCGCCGCGATAGTCCTTGGTGCCGTAATGGCGGTCCCAGAGATAGGAGAACAGGGGATCGTCGCGATAGGGCTTGCCCTTCTCCGCCTCGTCGCTTGCGGCAACAGCCTGTTTCTGCTCCGCCCGGTCGACGACCGCCTCCGCCTCCTCGACGAGCTTGAGCTGTGCCTTGTAGGCCTCGTCGTCCGCAAGCCTCGCCTGCGTCGCCGCCGCCGCCTCGTCGAACGCCTCGATGGCGGCCCTGACCTTGTCTTCCTGCGTGTTGCGCTCCGCCTCCAGGCGTTCCAGTTCCGATTTGGCCTTTTCGACCCCGGCGCGAAGCCCGGCGATCTCACGGGAATGGTTTTCCAGCAGCTCCTCCGCCTGCCGGTCGGCGCGCTGGATATCCCGGTCGCTTGCTTCCCGCGCCTCCCCGGCACTCAGGATGTTGAGCCGCTCCGAGGCGATGACGTGTACCGCATCGAGCCGCTCCCGCTCCAGACCGGCGCGCCGGGCAGCAAGATCCTCTGCCAGCCTTGCCGTGTTGTCGAGCGTCTCGCGCGCTTGGCCGATCGCGCTGTCGATCTGGTGCAATGTCTGCAGTCCCGATCTCATCGCGTCACCATTCCAGGATCCGGCCGCCCTCGACCGGAATCCTGTATTCGGGCTCCAGTGCACCCCGCCGCTTCGTTCCGATGACGGCGTTCTGGATGATCTCGTCGTCGGCCTTGTCGGCCGCGACCGCATCGAACACCTGTCTTGAAACGCGGACTCCCCAGGTCGACGTGCGCCTGACTGCCTGGTCCTCTTCGCTCGCGATCCTGACCTTTACGGGCATGCCACCGTCGTCGATCGCCTCGACGATCAGGTAGTAGTTGCGCGCATCGGGATTGTTGTCGGGGATGCGGAAGACGCCGCTATATTCGCCGGGTCTGGAGACGATGCGCACAGTGTAGATCTGACGCAGGTCGGCGGACAGTTCGGCAAGGCGGTCGCGGATTGCCGTGGCGCGGTCGTAATCGCCGTCCAGGGCGGCTGCCCGTCCGTCGGCGAACAGCGCGTCGGCGCGCGCTGTCACCTGCGGGTCTTCGGCAAGCTTCGCAATCTCGTCGCGGGATTGTTGCAGGTCGTCGGGAATCGTCTCGGTGAGCTCGATGTGCCGCTTCTCCAGAGCCGCCTGCCTCGGTGACTGCACCAGGAAATGATAGGCGCCGTAGGCGGCGATCAGCAGGCCGAGGCCGATCCCCAGCGGCTTCATCCAGCGGCCGCGCGTCACGTAGACCGTTGCAAGTTTCGTCGCCAGCGAGGATTCCGGTGGTTCGTAGACGAACCGTTTTTCCTCCAGCGCCTTGACGCCGTCGCGCAGGATGGAGTCCGGCACGTCGATGCCCTGGGACGTGTAGATCCGGCGCAGCCGCTCGATCAGCGCTTGTTCGCGCTCGTCGGCCGACAGGTCCGACTGGATCATCCGCTCGTTGTGACGCAATGTGTCGACGACATCCATCGCCAGCATCACGTCGTCGAGTGATTGCTCTTCCGCGATTCCCGGAACGGCTCCGCTCATGGCCCGGTACCGATCGGGTCCGGGTTACTGGAGGTCCAGCGCAGCCGATGCCCCGCTCTTGGCAAGCTCGGTCAGCCGCCGCTTGCCGTCTTCCACAGCGTCGCGGATCTCCTCCGAATTCTCGGTCGCAAGCTTGCGCATCTCGGTGATGATCTGCTGCGAGCGCTCCTGGTAGTTGACGACGGAATCGACCAGCGTCTTGACCGCGGCCGCCGAGACGGTGGGGCCGTAGCCGGCCTTGAGCGCCGCCTCCTGCACCTTGCCGCCCACTTCCGAAAGGGTCGTCAGGCTGTCCTCGATGCCCTTCTTCATGGCGTTCAGCGTTTCGGTGCTTTCATGCAGGCCGAACATGCCGGTGAACGTCGCCGTCAGCGCCGTCAGCACAGTCTCGTTGGTGGAGAAGAAGCTGACCGACTGGGCATAGAGCCGCTCCTTGGCGTTCTTGGTCTGCACGAGCCGCGCCATCACCACTTCCGACGTATTGTAGCCGATTGTCAGGTTGTCGGAGAGATCCTTGGCGATCTGGTAGCGCTTGTCGGTGGTCTGAAGCGATCTCAGCTCCTCGTCGCGGGCAAGCTCCAGGCGGGCGCGTTCGGCGGCGTCGTTGCCGGTGTAGGCCTCGACCTTGGACACGGCATCCTCGACCTTGGCCTTGGCCGCCTTCAGCTCCGCCTCGGCCTTGTTGAGCACGTCGAGCGCCAGCACCTCGGCATTCTTAAGCGCGCCACGGAAGTCGAGATAGGCGTCAAGGATCGTCTGCTCGCGTCTGATCTGGTCGTCGGTGTCGCTGGCGACATCGAGATAGGTCTTGCGGATCGTGTCGAAGCGGCTGGCTATATCGCCGCGCGTCATCTTCATCCAGATGTTGGCAATCCGCTCCATCGTGTCGAGCTTGCCGTCGGAGTATTGCTCGACCAGCAAGCGCGCATCGTCTCGGATCGAGTTGAAGGCGTCGGTGATCTCCTCGTAGCGTTCGCCGACGCGCATGCCGGCGACCTGCTCGCGTACCACTTCGTTGAAGAAAGTCGCCTCGTTTAGCGTGCGAGCGATCGCCATCACCTTGTCTTCGTCGAGGTCGGAAATCTTGTTCAGGAGAGCGATGATCGGCGCGGGTTCCGATTCGGTGCTCGACAGGCCGAGTTCCTTTAGGCCGCTCAGGGCCTTATCGAGATATTGCAAGGTGCTGAGTTGGTTGGAATCGGCCATGCCGAGGCTCCCTCGTTTGTCGTTTGAACCGAACATAGGCGGCGAATTTGACGTTTACAACAACTGAGGGGTTAGCCGGCAGGCGGCGGCAAAAGGAAAACCCGGCGGATCGCTCCGCCGGGTATCCGGGTCATCCGTCCGGCCGGTCTCCCGTCGGCCGGAGGAGCCCGCATCAGCGCTGCTTGACGATGATGGGCACCAGGAGATCGCCCCAGTAGCCGCCTTCGGCATGGTGCCGCGCGGTGCGCTGGAGCTCGACCGAGAGACCGGATTCCACCGCTCTCGCAACGGCCTGGTTCAGGCGGTGCAGTTCGTTCGCCAGCTGGCGGATTGCCGTCTGCTGTTCGTCCGTCATCGCCGACGCCATGGCCTCGGCGCGTTCCCTGACGTTCGTCTTGACCATTGTCCTCTTCCTTCTCCTGCTTCAGGCCGCCCGCGCGGGTGCTGCCTCGTCCTTGAACTGGTCGGTTTCGGTGGATTCGCCCATCGCTGTTGTCGACGAGGTTCCACCTGTAATCGCCATCGACACGGCGTCGAAATAGCCGGTGCCGACCTCGCGCTGGTGGCGCGTCGCGGTGTAGCCGTTTGCCTCGGATGCGAACTCGGCTTCCTGCAGTTCCGAATAGGCCGCCATCTGCCGTTCGCTGTAGCCGCGTGCCAGTTCGAACATACCGTGATTGAGCTGATGGAAGCCGGCCAGGGTGATGAACTGGTACTTGTAGCCCATGGCGCCCAGCTCGCGCTGGAACCTGGCGATCGTCGCGTCGTCGAGGTTTTTCTTCCAGTTGAACGACGGCGAGCAATTGTAGGCCAGCATCTGGTCCGGATGTTCCCTGCGGACCGCCTCGGCGAACGTCTTCGCCTGCTCAAGGTCGGGCTTCGAGGTTTCGCACCAGACGAGATCCGAATAGGGCGCGAAAGCGTTGGCCCGTGCGATGCAGGGCTCCAGGCCGTTGCGCACCCGGTAGAAGCCCTCCGCCGTGCGGCCGGCATCGTAATCCACGAACGGCTGGTCCCGCTCGTCGATGTCGGACGTCAAGAGCTTGGCGGCTTCTGCGTCGGTGCGGCAGATCACCAGCGTCGGCACACCCATCACGTCGGCGGCGAGCCGGGCTGCCGTCAGGTTGCGGATGTGCGCCGCCATCGGGATCAGCACCTTGCCGCCCAAGTGACCGCACTTCTTTTCCGAAGCGAGTTGGTCCTCGAAGTGGACGCCGGCCGCGCCTGCCTCGATGTAGGCCTTCATCAGCTCGAACGCGTTAAGCGGTCCGCCGAAGCCGGCTTCCGCGTCGGCGACGATCGGCGCGAACCATGTCTCGACCGAATGATGGCCCTCTGAGGTCTCTATCTGGTCGGCCCGCTGGAGGGTACGGTTGATCCGGCGCACGAGCTCCGGGCCGGAATTGGCCGGATAGAGCGACTGGTCGGGATACATTGCGCCGGCGGTGTTGGCATCGGCCGCGACCTGCCAGCCGGAAAGATAGATCGACTTTAGGCCGGCGCGGACCATCTGCATGGCCTGGTTGCCCGACATGGCGCCTAGCGAATTGACGAAATCCTCCTCCTGGAGGAGCTGCCACAGCCGTGCCGCGCCGTGCTCGGCCAGCGTATGGCGGATCGGCAGCGAGCCGCGCAGACGCTTGACGTCGTCCGGCGAATAGGGGCGTTCAATGCCATCGAAGCGCCCCTTCGGCGCGCCGGGAACTAAGTCCTGGAAAGTTGTCATGATCATCTCCTGAAAAATGCGGGTTTCGGCCACGATTTGTGAATTTGTGACTTCAATTTACACCGCAGCGCAAAAAGATCATCGGAAATCCGTTCGATTTCAGCGCGAAAACGGTCATGGTGTGTGCTAATGCAAAAAAATTTTGTCACACTTGTAAATTTTGTAAATATGATCGATAGCAATCCAAAGCTGTCGGAAGGGTGCCGGAATGGCTGAGCGGAAGGTATTTGCGGGACCGCGCCTCAGGCGCGTGCGCATGGATATGGGTCTGTCGCAGACGGACATGGCCGGCCAGCTCGACATATCGCCGAGCTATCTCAACCTGATCGAGCGCAACCAGCGGCCGCTGACAGTGCAGGTGCTGATGAAGCTGTCGTCGGTCTTCAACGTCGACGTCGCCGAACTGCAGGCCGACACCGACGGCGTGGCGGTGGAGGCGCTCAAGGAGGCGTTCTCCGACCCGCTGTTGGTTGCCGAGCTGCCGTCGCAGACGGAACTGCTGGAGGCCGCCGATGTCGCGCCCAACCTGGCTCGCGGCGTCGCCCGCCTGCATTCGGCCTACCGCGAGGCGCTGCAGCGCCTGTCCGATCTGTCGCACCTCGTGGCACAGGGCGACGGTGCGCCGCCGCAGACATCGGACGGGCTGCCGTTCGATCGGGTGCGGGCCTTCTTCGAGCAGAACAGCCCGTGGTTCGGCGCGCTGGAGATGGCGGCCGAAAGGATTGCCGACGATCTGACGCCGCGCGACGATCTCTGGCTGGCGCTGAAGTCGCGGCTGCGCGACGCCCACGGCGTCGACATCCGCATCCTGCCGCTGCACACCATGCCGTCGGAGCGTTCGCGCTACGACCGGCATTCCATGCGCCTGTTCATCTCCGAACGCGTACCGGCCTCCGATCGCGCGTTCCTCGCCGCCCGCCAGTTGGTATTTCTGTCGGAGGCCGATCTTCTCGACGACCTGACCGGCGATACCAGCCTGGACGATCCCGAGGCCGCGCGGCTCTGCCGGCTCGCCTTTGCGGGCAGGCTCGCCGAGGCCGTGCTCGTGCCGGCGGGCCGGCTGGGGCAGGCCGCGCATGACCTCCGCTACGATATCGGCCGCATCGCCGACCGCTTCGCCGTGCGCCGGTCTCTCGTGATGGCGCGGCTCTGCGCGCTCGGCGCCGCCGGCGGCAATGGCGGCGGCGACGTGCCGGCGATGTTCCTTGCTGCGGTCGATGCCACGGGCGCAGTCCTGAACCGGATTCCGGCGGCCGGTTTCGCCTTTCCGCGGTACGGCAGCCTGTGCGGGAGACTGCCGCTGTTTGACGGGCTTCGGCCCGGCGAGGTGATATCGGCGCCTGTCGTGCTGCCGGACGGCGCATTGTTTACGGTCGTCGCAACGGCGGAGGAGGGGCTTGCGGCCAACGATCGCGGCCCGGCACCGGTCACATATACAATGATCGGCATGGACGAGGCAGCGGCGCGGCAGACGGTATACGGGGTCGAAAACAGCGGTGAGCCACGGCCGGCCGGGCTGACCTGCCGTCTGTGCGAACGGCCGGCCTGTCCGCATCGTTCGCATCCGCCGGCGACGCGCCCGGCTGCTTTCCGGGAATTCGTCGTCGGCCTGTCGGATCACGAACTGGCTTGATGGCGACCGAAATTATCTGTTGATGAGCCGGGCCCTTGCTCTCTAATCTCTCGTCCAATGTGGCGTCCCCCGCGACCGGGCAGTGACCCGGCCGGCGAACGGAAGGAAGCATCATCGTGAGAACATCATTTGCAGCGCTCGGTATCCTGGCGGCGGCACTTGTTTCGGAGACACCGGCAAGCGCCCAGGACAATGTCGTCAATGTCTATAACTGGTCGGATTATATCGACGAGGAGATCCTCGCCGATTTCACTGCCGAGACGGGCATCAAGGTCGTCTACGACGTGTTCGATTCCAACGAGGTGCTGGAAACGAAGCTTCTGGCCGGCGGCACCGGATACGACGTCGTTGTACCGTCGGCCACGTTCCTTGCCCGGCAGATCCAGGCCGGCGTGTTCCAGAAGCTCGACAACAGCAAGCTGACCAACCTCGGCAATGTCTGGGACAAGGTCGCTGAACGGGTGGCCCTTTACGATCCGGACAATGCCTATTCGGTCAATTACATGTGGGGCACGACCGGCATCGGCTACAATGTCCAGAAGATCGCCGAACGGATGCCCGATGCACCGGTCAATTCCTGGGACATGGTCTTCGACCCGGAGGTCATCTCCAAGTTCGCCGATTGCGGCGTTCACATGCTCGATGCGTCTGATGAGATCATTCCGGCGGCGATGAATTATCTCGGGCTCGATCCGCGGTCGACCAGCCCCGACGACATCGCCAGGGCGGAGGAGCTGCTTTTGAAGATCCGCCCCTATGTCCAGAAATTCCATTCATCCGAATACATCAATGGGCTGGCCAATGGCGACATCTGCCTTGCCGTCGGCTGGTCGGGCGACGTATTGCAGGCGCGCGACAGGGCGGCGGAAGCCGACCAGGGCGTCGAGGTTGCATACGTCATCCCGAAAGAAGGCGCGCTGATGTGGTTCGACCAGATGGCGATTCCTGCCGATGCGCCGCATCCGGACAACGCGCACACCTTCATCAATTATATCCTGCGCCCCGATGTCATCGCCAAGGCGACCAACTATGTCTATTATGCGAACGGCAACGCGGCGTCCTACGAACTGCTGGACGAAGAGGTCACCAGCGATCCGGCGATCTATCCGGACGAGGAGACGATGAACAATCTCTACACGATCCTGCCTTACGACGCCCGTACGCAGCGGGTGATCACGCGGACCTGGACGACGGTGACAACGGGGCAATAGGCGCTGACGCCAGGAGACTGAAGCCGGCGGTGCCGGCAGAAGCCTGGGAATTTGCGGGGGACACGATGACGGGGGCCAGGCGATCATGAAGAAGACGCTTGGTCCCGTGCGCCGGACGTTCCAGCCCTGGAGCGATCCCGCGGCGAAACCCTTCGTCGAGTTCAGGAACGTCACCAAGCGCTACGGTGAATTCACCGCCGTCGATAACCAGTCGCTGAAGATCTACGAGCGGGAATTCTTCGCGCTGCTCGGCCCGTCCGGTTGCGGCAAGACGACCCTGCTCAGGATGCTGGCCGGCCTGGAGACGCCGAGCGCCGGTTCAATCTTCCTCGATGGCGCCGACCTGACCGGCGTCCCGCCCTACCGCCGTCCGGTCAATATGATGTTCCAGTCCTATGCGCTGTTTCCCCACATGAGCGTGGAGAAGAACATCGGCTACGGCCTCAGGCAGGACGGCATGGCCGCCCACGACATTGCCGCGCGGGTGGCCGAAATGCTGAAGCTCGTCAAGCTGGAACCGATGGCAAAGCGCAAGCCGGACCAACTCTCGGGCGGCCAGCGCCAGCGCGTGGCGCTTGCCCGCGCGCTCGCCAAACGGCCGAAGGTG
>DATHRP010000456.1:0-2399 GCA_035465195.1 Afifellaceae bacterium
ACCCTGGCGGGACGGCCGTTCTGGGTGATGACCATCGGGCGGCACGACTCCCCGATCTACTTCAGCGGCGTGGAGGCCTGCGCCTTGAACTCCCCCGCGGGACGATTGCGCAATGGTCGCCTCGCTTGGGCGTTTCACAGCAGGCTGAGCAGCTTGCGCGCGGCTTCTTCCGATGAGGCCGGATTCTGGCCGGTCACCAGTTTGCCGTCGGTCACCACGAAGGAGGCCCAGTCGTCGCCCTTGCGGTAGTTGCCACCATTGGAGATCAGCATGTTCTCGACCAGGAAAGGCACCACATCGGTCAGGCCGACGCCCTCCTCCTCGCTATTGGTGAAGCCGGTTACTTTCCGGCCCGCGACAAAGGGGCTGCCGTCCGCACGTTTCGGATGCTTGAACACCGCGGGGGCGTGGCAGACCGCGCCGATGGGACGGCCGCTCGCGGCGAAGGCTTCGATCAGTCTCTTGCTGTCGCCGTCTTCTGCCAGGTCCCAAAGCGGGCCGTGGCCACCGGGATAGAAGATCGCATCGAACCCGTCGGCGGAGACGGTGGACAGCACGGCGGTGTTGGCCAGGTCCTCTTGAGCCGCTTCATCGGCCTTGAAGCGCTTGGTGGCCTCGGTCTGGGCGTCGTCGGCTTCGCTTGACGGATCGAGCGGCGGCTGGCCGCCCTTGGGCGAGGCTAGGGTGACCTCCGCGTCCGCGTCCTTGAAGACGTAGTAGGGGGCCGCGAATTCCTCGAGCCAAAGGCCGGTCTTCTTGCCGGTGTCGCCCAACTGGTCATGGGACGTAAGAACCATGAGAATTTTCATCGGGTTGCTTCCCTTTGTTGATTGCTATCCGTTACTCAGCTTGACGACGCGTTTGCCGAAAGCCTCGCCTCGCAGCAGGCCAACGAATGCCGCAGGGGCTTGTTCCAGCCCTGAGATCACTTCCTCGCGATACTTGATTTTGCCTTGATTCACCCATTCGCCCATCTGCTTGGAGAACTCCGGATAGAGATGGCCAAAATCGTCAAAGACGATGAAGCCGCGCATGGTCATCCGCTTGCGCAGGATCGTGCCCAACAGCAGGTTCATCCTGTCAGGCCCGTCCGGCAGAGAGGTGGCGTTGTATTGCGAGATCAGGCCACAGACAGGTATCCGCGCGGATGGGCTCAGCAGAGGCAGCACCGCATCAAAGACCGCGCCACCGACATTCTCGAAATAGATGTCGATGCCATCCGGCACGGCACTCTTCAGCGCGTCGGGAAACCCGTCAGCCTTGTAGTCGATGCATGCGTCAAATCCCAACGTGCTGACCACATGGGCGCATTTTTTAGCACCCCCGGCGATACCAACGACGTGACATCCGACGATCCGGCCGATCTGTCCGACCGTCGCGCCGACGGGGCCGCTGGCCCCTGCGACCACGAGGGTTTCACCGGCCTTGGGCTGACCGATCTGGGTCAGGCCCGCCCAGGCGGTCAGGCCCGGCATCCCCAGCACGCCAAGCGCCCAAGAGGGATTCTCGGGATCCTTGCCCATATTGATCACACCAGTGCCGTCGGACCCTGCGTAGTCCTGCCAACCACCAAGAGCCACGACCCAGTCGTTCTTCTCAAAGCCGTCCAGGTCCGAGCTCATGACCTGCGCGACCGTGCCGCCGACCATGACGGCGCCGATCTCGACCGGGGCTGCATAGGAGGGCGCGTCGCTCATCCGGCCGCGCATGTACGGATCGAGCGAAAGATATTCGTTACGCAGCAGCACCTGGCCTTTGCCGGGAGTTGGCAGACCCTCCGTTTCCAATCGCAAGGTGTTATCGTCGGGTTCGCCCTTTGGGCGCTCGGCCAGGACGAACTTGCGGTTCTGGGTGCTCGATTGCGTCATTGGTGGTTCCCTCTTCTGGTCAGACCTTGGGTCTTCGTTTGGCAGTCTGGTTGACACCGTCAGAGGCCGCATAGAGAGGCCGGCGGCGTCACAGGACGGTCCGCTCGGACGACAGAACCGAGGGCCACGATCAGGGCGAGTGCGAGGCTTGACCTGATGGCGAGAGCGGTGATCGTGTGATCTGTCATCTTCCGCTCCTTTACGTTTTGTTGTTCGCCGTCGCCGCCCGGCTGACGTTGTCAGAGGGAACCCGTCAACCGAACCTATGGCACGTGCACTTTGCGGCGCCGGGAGTGGCTTAGCTATGGGGTAACACCCTACCTGAACCGCCCTGGGTTTTCCGGGGAGCGTGGTTTGTCGACCTCAGGGCCGCCGAGACCAAGATCGAACCGTGGAGGATCGATTGCAACCACAACCGCGGCCGGAGGGTCGCCGGCTGGAAGACGCCGGCGGAGGTCGCCGCGGAGGCCTCGATCCCGGAGCTCAGCCCGCAATACTCTCCGCCGCTTTCATCGGTTCAACTCCTGGACG
>DATHRP010000457.1:0-1714 GCA_035465195.1 Afifellaceae bacterium
CTGGTGGAGATATATTCCAACGACCGGAAAGCCGCAGACGGGGTCGTCACACTGAGCTTTGAGCGAACCGCGTCGGAACGGATCGGTCCGTGCACATACAGGGTATGGATCGTCCGCGAGACAATGGAAGCATCCCGCGGCCCGAAGACCGGATTTCTGAAATTCTATGCCCCGGACCTGGGGCTGGTCCTCCGTACGATCAGGCTGGACGCTGACGGGAACCCCATCAGTGAGGTCCGATACGACAGGATTGGCGTGGTGGGCGGTAAGTAGCAGGCCGGCGCGCGGTTCCCAAGATCATGCCGGCCGCATGACAGCAACGGTCCGGTTCAGGTCCTGCCGCCGATGCGATAATGTTTTCCGCGCAGACATTAGGGAACGTCAACGACAATGAGCATGACCGGAGACCAGCCAATCGGCTTCGTTGGCATAGGCAATATGGGCGTGCCGATGGCGCGCAATCTGGCGCGGGCCGGCTGGCCGGTGGTAGCGTTCGACCTCAGGCCCGACGTCGTGGATACGCTGGCCGACGAACAGGCGAACATAACCGCCGCCCGCGACCTGGCCAGGGTCGCCGAATGCGCCGTCGTCGTCACCATGCTGCCCAACGGCGCCGATGTACGCGGTGTCGTTCTCGGCGCAGACGGAAAGCCCGGCCTCGCCGACGCGCTGCCGCAGGGCGGCCTCGTCATCGACATGAGTTCGTCGGAGCCGATGGGCACGCGCGACCTCGGCGCGGTGCTGGAAGCCCGCGGGCTTTACATGATCGACGCGCCGGTCTCCGGCGGCGTGCCGCGCGCCGTCGACGCAACGCTCACCATCATGGCCGGCGGCGACGGGGCGCTGATCGACCGCGTGGAGCCGATCCTGGCCGCCATGGGCCGCGTGTTCCGCACCGGGCCGCTCGGTTCCGGCCACGCGATGAAGGCGCTCAATAATTATCTCTCCGCCTGCGGCGTGGCGGCCGCGTCGGAAGCCGTCATCGTCGGCGCGCGCTTCGGCCTCGACCCGGCGGTGATGACGGACATCCTCAACGTCTCGACCGGGCGCAGCAACGCCACCGAAAACAAGCTTGCCCAGCACATGCTGAGCGGCGCCGTCGCGTCCGGCTTTTCGCTCAAGCTGATGAACAAGGACGTGGCGATCGCCCGCGACCTCGCCGCGGCGCTCGGCACGCCGGCGCCGATCCTCGGCCATGTCAGCGGACTTTTGAGCGACGCCCTGGAGGCGCTTGGCGACGGAGCGGATCACACCGAGCTTTACCGCTATGTCGAGGAAATGGGCAGGAAGGGCGGCGCGGATGCAGGTTAGAATACAATAAAATTTTCGTCCAAACTGTCAGGAAAGGAACCTGAACCTTGCCGCAGGAAACGCTCAACAGCGCGCTCTTCGACTATATTGTCTTGGTTGAAAAGCGTCCTGGAATGCATATCGGGTCAAAGCGGGTTTATGATCTCTTCCTTCACTTGGGTGGTTGGTGGGCGCACGGGCGATTGTTCGAAGACAATGATCAATTCGCCGACCACTTTTTCGAAGAGTTTCATGGCTTTGTTGGAAGGCACTATAAAGACCGCCGATCAATAGGATGGGCAGGTCTGATTCAGGAGAACTCCGGTTCGGAAGAGGAGGAATTCCCCATATTTATGGAATTTCTCCGCCGATTCGCGGCAGAATTCAGCGCCCGGTCCGGTTGACGGCTCAGAGCAATGTTCAA
>DATHRP010000458.1:0-1615 GCA_035465195.1 Afifellaceae bacterium
ATTTCCAACAATAAGCCGCTGTTTTCATTAGATTTCCGAATTTTGCCTGCCCCGGTTAGCGCGGATGGCACCCGTTTGTGCGGCTCGTATGCAAGTCCGACATTGCATCGGCTTCGCCGTGCGGTCATATAGCGACCATGAACTATGATGCCGGACGCCTGCCCGAGCCGACGCCGGAGATTGCAGCCAGGTTGGAGGAGCGGCTCGGGGAGCTGTTCCTGCGCCAGCGGCTCGGCGTCGAACGTGACCACGAGGCGAATGTCCGTCGCCGGAACGTCTTTCGCCTGAAAGGCTGGGCGACACACCCGTTCGTGATCCGGAACAGCCTGAAACTCACCGGCCTGCATGGCCGCGCCGAGCGGAACGCCGAGAACGTGCAGGTGCGGCGCCACGACGTGCGCTCGGCGATCCTGCCGCGGCCCTTCGACGGCTTCACCGTGCTGCACCTCACCGATCTCCATGCCGATATCAGCCGGCCGGCGATGGCGCGGCTCATGGAACTGCTGCCGGAGCTGAACTACGATATCTGCGTCATGACCGGCGACTACCGCGGCGATACGTTCGGACCCTTCGACGACGCACTGGAGATTATGGGACAGCTCTGCGGGCACCTGAGAGGCCCGGTCTACGGCGTTCTGGGCAATCACGACACCGTGCTGATGCTCCCGGCGCTGGAGGAGATGGGCATCCGGATGCTTATGAACGAGGCGGCGACGATCGGCCGGAGCGGCGCGTCAATCCGGCTCGCAGGTGTTGATGACGGGCATTTCTACCAGACCGACGACGTCGCGACGGCCGCCGCCGACATACCGTCGGAAACATTCTCCATCCTGTTGTCGCATACGCCGGAACTCTATTCCGAGGCGGCCGAGGCGGGTTTCGACCTGATGCTGAGCGGCCATACCCATGGCGGCCAGATTTGCCTGCCGGGCTCGGTCGCGGTTACGCTGGAGGCAAAGGGCCTGCCGCGCCACATGGGTTCCGGCCCGTGGCGGCACGGCGACATGACCGGCTACACGTCGCCGGGCGCGGGAACATGTGTCCTGCCTGCGCGGTTCAACTGCCTGCCGGAGGTGACGCTGCACAGGCTGGTGTGCGGCTGATGGATAAGGTTTTCAGTTACACCCCGCCACGCGGTTTTCCAATTGCTTGTCGAGTTCCAGAATCGTCCGCTCAGCAATTCCGCAATCGGCTCCGCCGGCCGGCAGGTTGCCGATGAATGCATCCAATTCGATTTCCACGTCCAGGCAACCGCAGGCGCGGGCTTCGGCGCTGGCATCCCGCATGAAGTCCAGGGCTATTGCGAGTCGGGCCGGGCAGGCATTGCCCGTCTCGTGCAGCGCCGCGCGGGCATCGTAATAGCGGAACAGGACCGGCGAACAGTGACGGTCGGCCGACGCACCTCCGCAGAGCGCGATGCCCGCCAGCATCGCCGGCAGCGTGCGCGCTGCCGCGCGAAGGACGGCGGCGCAGCAACACGAATTCGTGACAAGGTGCGGGCGTCGCAGCAACACGTTCGATGCGATTGTTTTCAAACGATAAAATATTGACAGGCCGATGGACATCCGGACGTCCGCGAGCAGATCTCGCGCCATTGTCGGTTGCACGTGTTGAT
>DATHRP010000459.1:0-4035 GCA_035465195.1 Afifellaceae bacterium
GGATGAAAAGAACATGCTGCGGCTGTTTGACATCGGGCCGGACCGTTGGTTCCCAGCGGGTAAACGTTGCATTATCGGCGCCAGGGCGCTACGCGTCGGCATAGCATGTTCCCCCGGCCGGAACAGTGTTTTATGAGTCACGCCAGCGCACAAGGGAAATTGCAGATATGCCGAAGGTGTCCGCCAACATGCTTTTCGCAGGTCTCGTGCTCGCCGCCGCGGTGCTGCCGGCCTGCACCCAGACCGTGACCCAGCATGGCTACGTGCAGTCCGACCTGGTCGTCGACCAGGTGCCGGAAGGTTCCAGCCGCGAGCAGGTCCTGGTCGCGCTCGGCACACCCTCGGCCACTGCCAATTTCGGCGGCGAGGTGTTCTACTACATCTCCCAGACGACCAGCCGGCCGGTGGCCTTCATGAACCCGTCCATCGTCGACCAGAGGGTCCTTGCCGTCTATTTCGACGAGGAACAGACCGTCTCGCGGCTGGCCAATTACGGCCTCCAGGACGGCCAGGTCTTCGATTTCGTGTCGCGCACGACGCCGACGGGCGGCAAGGATTTCTCCTTCGTCAGCCAGTTGCTCGGCGCCGCCGGCCGTGTCGCCGGAGCCCCGAGCTAGGCAAAACCTCCGCTTCAATGAAAAGCCCCGCAGCCGACCGGCTGCGGGGCTTTTTGTTTCAAAGGGGGCTGATGCTAGTGCGCCAGGACCGCAAGCAGCAGCAGCGCCACGATGTTGGTGATCTTGATCATCGGGTTTACGGCCGGTCCCGCCGTATCCTTGTACGGATCGCCGACCGTGTCGCCGGTCACCGAGGCCTTGTGCGCCTCCGAGCCCTTCTCGTGCTTCACGCCGGCATCGTCGACGAAGCCGTCCTCGATGGACTTCTTGGCATTGTCCCAGGCGCCGCCGCCCGCCGTCATCGAGATGGCGACGAACAGTCCGGTTACGATCACGCCGAGAAGCATCGCGCCCAGCGCCGAGAAGGCCTGTGACGGTCCCGCGATGGCGCTGATCAGCACGAAGACCACGATCGGCGACAGCACCGGCAGCAGCGAGGGGATGATCATCTCCTTGATCGCGGCCCGCGTCAGCATGTCGACAGCGCGGCCGTAGTCCGGCTTCTCGGTGCCTTCCATGATGCCCGGCTTTTCCTTGAACTGCCGCCGCACTTCCTCCACAACCGAAGAGCCGGCCCGGCCGACCGCGGTCATTGAAAGGCCACCGAACAGATAGGGCAGCAGCCCGCCGAACAGCAGGCCGACCACCACGTACGGATTGGACAGCGAGAAATCGACGACAACGCCCTCGAAGTAGCTGCCCGGTGTCGCCTGGGCCGCGAAGTATTTCAGGTCCTCGGTATAGGCGGCGAACAGAACAAGCGCGCCCAGGCCGGCGGAACCGATCGCATAACCCTTGGTCACGGCCTTGGTGGTGTTGCCGACCGCGTCGAGCGCATCCGTCGTCTTGCGGACGTCTTCCGGCAGATCCGACATTTCGGCGATGCCGCCGGCATTGTCGGTCACCGGCCCGAAAGCGTCGAGCGCGACCACCATGCCGGCCAGCGCCAGCATCGTCGTCACCGCGATGGCGATGCCGAACAGGCCGCCCAGCGCGTGGGTGATCAGGATGCCGGCGATTATCACCAGCGCCGGCAGCGCCGTGGCCTCGAGCGAGACAGCCAGCCCCTGGATGACGTTAGTGCCGTGGCCGGTCACCGAAGCCTGTGCGATCGAGCGCACCGGACGGTATCCGACGCCGGTATAATATTCCGTGATCCAGATGATCAGGCCGGTCACCAGCAGGCCGACGATACCGCAGAAGAATAGCTGCGTCCCGGTGAACAACACCGTGCCGTCGCGCGCGAACTCCGTTCCTGCGCCGAGCCAGCCCCACACGACGGCCGCGATGGCGATGGCGGAAAGCACCGCCGTTGCCACGAAGCCGCGATAGAGCGCGCCCATGATCGAATTGTTGGCGCCGAGCTTGACGAAGAAGGTGCCGATGATCGAGGTGACCACGCAGACCGCGCCGATCATCAGCGGCAACAGCATCAGCTGGGTAGCCTGCTCGCCGGTGAAGAAGATCGATGCAAGTACCATCGTCGCCACCACGGTGACGGCGTAGGTCTCGAACAGGTCGGCCGCCATGCCGGCGCAGTCGCCGACATTGTCGCCGACATTGTCAGCGATCGTCGCCGGGTTGCGCGGATCGTCTTCGGGAATGCCGGCTTCCACCTTGCCGACAAGGTCGCCGCCCACGTCGGCGCCCTTGGTGAAGATGCCGCCGCCCAGACGCGCGAAGATGGATATCAGAGAAGCGCCGAATCCCAGCGCCACCAGCGCGTCGACCACGGTGCGGTCGGTCGGAGCGTGCCCCAGCATGGACGTCAGTATCCAGAAATAGACAGCGACGCCGAGCAGCGCCAGTCCGGCCACGAGCAGGCCGGTGATCGCGCCCGACTTGAAAGCGATATCGAGACCGGCGCCCAGTGACTGGGACGCGGCTTGCGCCGTGCGAACATTGGCCCGCACCGAGACATGCATGCCGATGAAGCCCGCGGCGCCCGACAGCACGGCGCCTATGGCGAAGCCGACAGCCGCCGTCGCGCCCAGCTGCCACCAGGCGATGGCAAAAACGATAACGCCGACGATGGCGATCGTCGTGTACTGGCGGCTCAGATAGGCCGTCGCACCTTCGCGGATCGCACCGGCAATCTCCTGCATGCGCTGGTTGCCGGCGTCGGCCGCCATGACCGACTGTGTCGCCCAGATCGCGTAGACGATGGACAACACACCGCATGCGATGATGAAATAGATCGAAAGCATGGATTTACCCCTGGATCAGGCCGGTGATGCCGGCCGCAAGATTACGCCGGTTCGTCGCCAAACCGGCGTCTTGTGATGCCGCGGGGTATTGACGAATAAAGGCTTCCCGTCAAGGCCTTCCAAAGTCTCATCCCAAGGCGCGTCTGCGCCGGACATGCAGCACCCCAAGCGCGAACAGGCAGAAGACGGCAACCGGGAAAACCGCCAGATTCACCAGATTCCAGCCGCCGACGACCAGCAAGTGGCCGGATGAGAGCGATGCCAGCGCCACAAAGCCGAAAATAAGCGCATCGTTCAGCGCCTGAACGCGCTCCTTTTCCTCCGGGCGGTAGGTTTCGGTCACCAGGGCGGTGCCGCCGATAAAGCCGAAATTCCAGCCTACACCGAGCAGGATCAGCGCACTCCAGTAATGGGCAACAGAAATACCGGCCAATGCGATCGCCGCACAGCCGAGGAGCAGCACCATGCCGACGGCCACGATCGTCTCCGCACCGTAGCGGACGATCAGCGTACCGGTGAAGAAACTCGGCGCGAACATCGCGATGACATGCCATTGGATGCCGAGCGTCGCCATATCCTGATCGTGCCCGTGCGATACCATGGCCAGCGGAGCCGCGGTCATGACCATCGCCATTAGGGCGTAGGCGCAGATCGCGCACATGACCGCGATGATGAAGTTGGAGGCGAGCGCGATTTCCATGAGCGGCCGGCCACGCGTTTCCGCCGTCTGAGGGGGCGGTTTCGGAATATCGAGGCCGAGCAGTATGAGGGCGGCGAGCGCAGTCAGCACCCCGGCGGCGATATAGGCGCCGGCGAAAGGCAGCGGATCGAGCAGGTCTCGGCTGAAAATCACCGTCTGTGGGCCGATGATCGCCGCGAATATCCCGCCGGCAAGCACCCACGAGATCGCCTTCGGCCTGAAGGCCGGGCTGGACGTGTCGGTAGCGGCGAACCGGAACTGCTGGACGAAAGCGCTTGTCGAGCCGGAGAGGAAAGCACCGAAGGCCAGCAGCCAGAAACTGTGCAGCGCGATTGCGGCGGCCTGCGTCATGCCGCCGAGCGTGCCGATCAGCATGCCGGTGATGAACCCGGGCCGGCGGCCGACCCGGCGCATCAGCATCGCGGCCGGGGCCGCAGCGCAGGCTGTCCCCAGCACGAATGCGGTGACCGGAAGCGTTGCGAGCGATTTGTCCGGGTCCAGCAAGTAGAAC
>DATHRP010000460.1:0-3095 GCA_035465195.1 Afifellaceae bacterium
TCGTGCCGTGCCCCTCGCAGTCCGGGTGGGCGCATGCGATGAAGGCGTTGAGGCTCTCCAGCCGGTGCACCAGGCCCAATGCGAGCAGCTTGTCGAGCGCCCGGTAGACCTGTAACGGCGCGCGGAATCCCTTGTCGCGCAGGCGGTCGAGAATGTCGTAGGCGCTGAGCGGGCCATCGGCCGCCAATAATGTATCGAAGACCATCGACTGGTTTTTCGTGAGGGTCGGGGCGGCCTCCCTCTCGTGCGCCGGCCTGCTCACCGTTCCGCTCTCCCCGGGTTAGCGCCCCGGCCCCGCCGGTCGAGGATCGCCGAAGGCAGCAGGCTCAGGACGAACAGGCAGAGTGCCGCGACGACAATCGACGGGCCCGACGGCGTATCCCAGCGCAGCGAGCCGAAAAGACCCGCCGCGACGGCGATGATCCCGGCCGACGAGGCGTAGACCGCCATCTGCTCCGGTCCGACGGCGAAACGCCGGGCAGTCGCAGCCGGGATGATCAGCAGCGCGGTGATCAGCAGCACGCCGACGATCTTCATCGAAATGGCGATCACCAGCGCCATCAGCAGCGTGAAAATCACGTTGGCTCTGTCCGGGCTGAGGCCTTCGGCTTCCGCAATCTCGCGGTTGACGGTCGCCGCGAAGAGCGGGCGCCAGATCATGGCGAGAACGGCAAGCACGACGGCGCCTCCGGCATAGACGACGGCGATGTCCCGCCATGCGACCGACAGGATGTCGCCGAACAGGAAGCCTAGCAGGTCCACCCGGACCCAGGTCAGGAACGCCAGGCAGACGAGACCCAGCGCCAGCGCCGAATGGGCGAGCAGCCCGAGCAGAGCGTCAGACGACAGGGTGGCACGGCGCTGCAGGGCGAACAGCACCAGCGAGACGATCGCCGAAACGGCGAAGACGGCCAGCGTGATGTTAACCTCGAACAGCAGCGCCAGCGCCACGCCGAGCAGCGCCGAATGCGCCAGCGTGTCGCCGAAATAGGCCAGCCTGCGCCAGACGATGAAGCAGCCGAGCGGGCCGGCGACAATCGCAACGCCGATGCCGGCGATCAGGGCGCGGACGAAGAAATCGTCAAGCATGCCGGTCCTCCGATGCGTCGGCCCCGGTTCCGGCCTGTTCGTGGTCCTCATGCTCGTGATCGTGGTGCCCATCGTCAGCGTGACAATGGTCCGTCACCGATCCGTCGGCGTGCCGCACGCGCCCGTCCGGCAGGTGGGTGTGGTCGTGGTCGTGCTCGTAGACGGCCAGCGTCTCGCTGCTGCGCGTGCCGAACAATTGCCGGTACTCCGGGCTTTCGGCGACGGCCTTCGGCGAACCGGTGCAGCAGACATGCCCGTTCAGGCAGATCACGCTGTCGGTCGCCGCCATGACGATATGGAGGTCGTGGGAGATCAGCAGGATGCCGCAGCCGATCTGCTGGCGGATGTCGGATATAAGCTCGTACAGGGCGATCTCGCCGTTGAAGTCGACGCCCTGCACGGGCTCGTCGAGAACCAGCAGGTCCGGCTTGCGGGCGATGGCGCGGGCAAGCAGCGCGCGCTGGAATTCCCCTCCGGAGAGGTGCCGGACTTCCGCATTGGCCAAATGCGCGATCCCCACCCGCGAAAGCGCGTCGGCGATCTCCGCCGCATCCAGGCGGCTGGTCAGGCGCATCAGTCGCTCGACGTTCAGCGGCAGCGTCCAGTCGATGGACAGCTTCTGCGGCACGTAGCCCACCGTCAGGCCCGAAAGGCGGCGCGCGGTCCCCTCGTCCGGCTTCAGGATGCCGAGCGCCATCCGCGCGGTCGTCGACTTGCCGGAGCCGTTCGGACCGATCAGCGTGACGATCTCGCCGCGCCGGACGCCAAGGTCGACGCCGCGCACAAGCCAGCGGCCGTCGCGGTAAAGCCCCGCTCCGGATAGTTCGACAAGAAGTTCAGCGGTCTTGAGCATCCAGTTACTGCCCGGCTCGGGATTCCGGCTTGCGCCACAATATGGCACTGTTATACCATTACATGATCAATGTAACGCCATAACTTTTCCCGTTCCCGCATACAGAGGAAGTGGCAATGAGACGCTTGCCCTCGCTTTTTGCCGCCCCGGCGCTTCTTGCGCTGTCCGCTTTCCCCACCCTCGCGGCCTCGGATGTCATCGCCTCGATCAAGCCACTTCACTCACTGGTCGCAGGCGTAATGGACGGGGTCGCCGAGCCCGGTCTCCTTATCGACGGCGCCGGCTCGCCGCACGCCTACAGCCTGCGTCCGTCGCAGGCGCGCGCGCTGGAACAGGCCGACGTGATCTTCTGGGTCGGGCATGAGCTGGAAACGTTCCTGGAAAAGCCGATCGCAACCCTCGGCGCGGATGCCCAGGCAGTCAGCCTGGCGGAAAGCGACGGGATCGAGCTTTTGCCGTATCGCGAAGACGGCGAGTTCGGCGGCCATGATCACGAAGCCGAGGGCGACCACGACGAACACGCGGAGAGCGGACATGGCCATGCGAACGAGCACGAGGCGATGGATATGCATATCTGGCTCGATCCCGAGAACGCCAAAGCGATGGTCGACACGATCCGCCTTGCGCTGACAAACACCGACCCCGCCAATGCCGATCGATACGACGCGAATGCCGCCGCGCTCACGGAGAAACTCGAGCGACTGGCTGCCGAACTGGAGACGGAACTCGCGCCTGTCAAAGATCGGCCGTTCGTCGTCTTCCACGACGGATATCATTATTTCGAAAATCGCTTCGGCATGGAGGCCGCCGGCGCAATAACCGTCAATCCGGAAGTAGCACCCGGTGCGGAAAGACTTTCGGAAATCCGGGACCGTCTTCAAGGTCTGCGCGCGGCATGTGTCTTTGCGGAACCGCAATTCGAGCCGAAGCTCGTATCCGTGGTGATCGAGGGAACAGGGGCGCGATCCGCGGTCCTCGACCCGCTGGGCGCGTCGATCGACGCGGGGCCTGATCTCTATTTCGACCTGATGCGGCAAATGGGGGAATCGTTCAGGCATTGCCTTGATCCCAACGGATAGAACGACCGCCCCGATGGCTGGCGGCTCAGTTCATCCCGGAATTGGCAGCCTCACCGACGAGTCACAGGCCGAAT
>DATHRP010000461.1:0-12687 GCA_035465195.1 Afifellaceae bacterium
TCATTGCCCGACGCAGGACCGGGTCCTGGAATCTCTCCCGCCGCAGATTGTAGATCCAGCCCACGCCGACGCCCCGCCCGCGTTCGGGAAACATCTCCAGTACGACCCGCCCGTCCTTGACCGCCGGGAAATCGTACCCGGTCGCCCAGCGCTTGGCTTGGTTCTCGGATCGGTAGTCGATCTTGTCTGCCTTGAACGCCTCGAATTGAACCACGTCGTCGCGGAAGAATTCGAACCTGACCTGCTGAAAGTTGAACTGGCCGATCATGACCGGCAGGTCCTTCGCCCAATAATCCTCGAACCGCTCATAGATCAGCGTCCGGCCAGGCGAAAACTCCTTCAGCCGGTAGGGACCCGATCCAAGAGGGATTTCCAGTGTCGTCTTGCTGATGTCGCGCTTCTTGCCGTCTGCGCCGGTGCCTTCCCACCAGTGCTTGGGCAGTATCGTCAGCTGCCCCACAATGTGCGGCAGTTCGCGGTTGCCGGGCTTGTCGAACGTGAACGTGACCTCGTTCTCGCCGGTGACCTCGGCCTTGACGACATGTTCGTAGTATTTCTGCTGGAAGGGATTGAGCTCGGTGAGCTTGTCAAACGACCAGACGACATCTTCCGGAGTGATCGGTTCGCCGTCGTGCCATCGGGCTTCCGGCCTGAGCCGGAAGGTGACCGACGAGAAATCGGCCGGATAGCGCAGACTTTCCGCGACAAGACCGTACATTGTCGAGATCTCGTCGCCGGCCGACGTCATCAGCGATTCGTAGATCAGTCCCAGGCCGGAGGCGAGGTCGCCTTTTTCAACGGCTAGGTTGAAGTTGTTGAAGGTATCCGTGACCGCCTGACGGACTATACCCGCCTTCGGCGCATCCGGGTTCACATAGTCGAAATGCTTGAATTCGGGCGGATATTTCGGCGAGCCGACGAGCGACGTGGCATGGTGCCAGTCGTCATGGTCGGCGGCGGCGGAAGAGGGAAGGACGGTCGGGAAGAGAAGGGCGATTACGGCCAGACAAGCCGGTATGGCGGCGTAAGTGGGTCGTATCGTCAAGGATGGTCTCCCTCTTTCGGTCTTTTGCGCGAATTTACCAGATAATAGGCCGCAAGTGCGGCCGGATCACCCTTTTCGCGCCAATGTGACAGAAATTTAAGCCGAAACGGCACGAAAAAGCCGGTTCCGGAGGCCCGGAGCCGGCGTTCTTCGGAAAAATCCGTCTTTCCGCTGTTACGGAAGCGGCGCGGGTTCGCCAGAAAGCGTTCTGAGATAGGCGAGCAGCGCCGCGCGGTCGCCTTCCTTGCGCAGGCCGGCAAACACCATCTTGGTGCCGGGAACATGTTCTTTTGGCTTGGCCAGGTAGGCTTCGAGCTCTTCATAGCTCCACACAGTCCCGCCCTCCGCGTGCGCCTTCATCGCGTCGGAATAGCTGTAGCCGTCGACCGAGGCGACGGGCCGGTTGACGATGTTCCAGAGCGCCGGTCCGACCTTGTTCTTGCCGCCTTCCTCGAAGGTGTGGCAGGCCGCGCACTTCTTGGCGACCTTCTCGCCGTCGGCCGGATCCTCGCTGGCGATCATCGCGAGCACCGGATTGTCGCCGGACCCGGAAGACGCGGCGGGCGTATCGGAGCCGGCCGCGGCCATTTCCGTGGACTCGGACCCGCTTGCCGGGCTTTCGTCCGCCGCGGGCTCCGCAGGCTGTTCGGTCATTGCCGTGTCGCTTCCGCCTTGCGCGGGCTCCGCAGGCTGTTCGGTCATCGCGGTGTCGCTTCCGCCTTCCGCCGCCGCCGCGGGCTGTTCGGTCATCGCCGCACCGCCCGAAGAGTCCGCTGCGTCGGTGGCCGTGTCCCGCATCGTTTCGGCCGAGGCGGTTTCAGTCGCGCCGCCGGCATCGGCGCTGTCACCGGCTGCCGGCGCTTCCGGCAGCGGAGCGGGACTGTCGGAGAGCGAGCGCAGATAGGCGATGAGATCGGCACGGTCGGTCGCCTTGGAGAGGCCGCCGAAGCCCATCTTGGTGCCGGTCACCAGCGCCTTCGGCTTGGCGATGAAGTGATCCAGCGTCTCATAGTCCCAGACCTTGCCGCCGTCCGCGAATTCCTTCAGCGCGTCGGAATAGCCGTAGCCGTCGACCGTGGCGATCGTCTTGTTGACGATGTTCCAGAGGTTCGGTCCGACCTTGTTGGCGCCGCCGTTCTCGAACGTGTGGCAGGCCGCGCATTTCTTGGCGACGCTCTCGCCCTTTCCGGCGTCGGCGCTCGCCATCAGCATGGCGATGGATTCTTCCGGCTTTGGCTCGCCGCCGGCCATGCCGCCTTCGCCGCCCTCCTCGGTCGCCAGGCTGGCGAGATAGACCGGCGTTTCCGGCGCCTCGGTGTGGAAGATTGTCTCCGTGAGCCAACCGGCCAGCATGATGAAAACGGCCGTCCCGAGGATTGCACCGGCGATCTTGTTAAATTCAAATGAATCCATCGATCCAAACGCTCCTGGAAATTCGATGCGCGGAATAGGGCCCGCAACAGGTTTTGCGCGGAGACGTAGCCCTTTTACCGGAGCGCATCAAGCCGTATAAGCGCTCCGCCTGTGAGACTTTTTGCCACTTTTGGTGCGGCCAGCCGCGGGCAAAGTGCAATTCGAACGGACCATGCGATGAATCCCGTCATACTCATTCCGGCGCGCATGGCGTCGACGCGCCTGCCGGGCAAGCCGCTGGCCGACATCTGCGGCAAGCCGATGATCGTCCACGTCATGGAGCGCTCGCTCGCCGCCGGCATCGGACCGGTCGTCGTGGCGACCGATTCCGCGGAGATTTCCGACGCCGTGACGGCGACAGGCGGCGCCTGCGTCATGACCCGCAGCGACCATGCCTCCGGCTCAGACCGCATCCACGAGGCGCTCGGCACCTTCGATCCGGACGGCCGGCACGATGTCGTCGTCAACGTCCAGGGCGACCTGCCGCAGATTGATCCCCGGCTGCTGGTCGACGTGATGAATCCCTTCGAGGAGCCGGAGGTCGATATTGCCACGCTTGCCGCCGAGATCGTCCGCGAGGAGGAGAAGACGAACCCGAACGTCGTCAAGGCGGTCGGGACGCCGGTTGCCGCCAACCGCCTGCGCGCGCTCTATTTCACCCGCGCCACCGCACCGTCCGGCGACGGCCCGCTCTACCACCATATCGGGCTCTATGCATTCCGGCGCGGCGCGCTGGAGCGGTTCGTCACACTGCCGCCGGGCACGCTCGAACAGCGCGAGCGGCTGGAACAGCTGCGCGCCCTGGAGGCCGGCATGCGTATTGACGTCGAACTGGTCGATACGGTTCCCTTCGGCGTCGACGCGCCGGAGGACCTGGAACAGGTCCGCGTGATGCTGGCAGGTTGACCCGGCACGGGACAATCACCGAAACGATGAACAGCAAGGCAAGAAAGCAGTACCGATCATGAGTGAGAAGACGATCGTGTTCCAGGGCGAACCGGGGGCGAACTCCAACATCGCCTGCCGCAACGTCTATCCCGACTACGAAGCGCTTGCGCGCGACACGTTCGAGGACTGCTTCCAGTCGGTCGAGTCCGGCGAGGCCGACCTCGCGATGATCCCGATCGAGAATTCTCTCGCCGGCCGGGTGGCCGACATCCACCACCTCTTGCCGACGGCGGACCTGTCGATTATCGGCGAATATTTCCTGCCGATCAGCCACAACCTGCTCGGCCTCAAGGGCTCGCGGATCGACGACCTCGAAGTCGTCCAGAGCCACGTCATGGCGCTTGGCGCCTGCCGCAGCTTTCTGCGCAAGTCGGGCCTGCGCACCGAGGTCGCCGCCGACACGGCGGGCTCGGCGCGCCAGATCGCGGAACTGAAGGACCCCCGGCGCGGCGCCATCGCCACGCCGCTCGCCGCCGAAATCTACGGCCTCGACATCCTGGCTGCCGATATTGCCGACGCCAGCCACAACACCACCCGCTTCGTCATCCTGTCGCGCGAGGCGCTGCGTCCCGAGCCCGGCAACGGCCCGACCGTGACGTCGTTCGTCTTCCGCGTGCGCAACGTGCCTGCGGCTCTCTACAAGGGGCTCGGCGGCTTCGCCACGAACGGCGTCAACATGACCAAGCTTGAAAGCTACCAGATCGGCGGCCAGTTCTTCGCCACCCAGTTCTATGCCGATATCGAAGGCCATGTGGACGACCACAATGTCGCCCTGGCGCTTGAGGAGCTGAAGTTCTTCTCCGCCGAATTGCGGATCGTCGGCGTCTATCCGGCAAGCCCGTTCCGAGCCAATATCGCCGAGCCGGAGGAAAACCGCGACCTCAGGCCGTCGCCGCAGATCTGAAAGACGGCCCGGTCAGCCGGCAAGCGCTTCGGCCGGCTCTTGATCCTCCCCGCTTCCGGTTTCGCCGGAGGTGCGGAAGAAGGCGATCGCTTGGCCGAGGTCCTCGACCTGCATCAGCGCGGACTGCATCGACGTCGTCGTTTCCTCGACCAGGGCGGCATTCTGTTGGGTCATGGAATCCATGCTGACGATGGCATTGCTCACCTGTTCGATGCCGGTCATCTGTTCCTCGCCGGAGGTGGCGATTTCCGCGATGAAGTCGGAAACCTTCTTCACCGAGGCGACGATCTCTGAGAGCGAACTGCCGGCGTTGCTGACCAGTTCGACGCCCTCGCGCACATGGCCGTCGGCCGTCAGGATAAGGTTCCGGATGTCCTTGGAGGCCTGCCCCGCGCGCTGCGCCAGTCCGCGCACTTCCGACGCGACGACGGAGAATCCGCGCCCGGCCTCACCTGCGCGTGCCGCTTCCACGGCAGCATTCAGCGCAAGCAGGTTTGTCTGGAAAGCAATTTCTTCGATCAGCCCGACAATTTCGGTGATACGGCGCGACGACTGCTCGATATTCTGCATTGCGTCGGCTGCCTTTTCCGCGACCTCGCCGCCCTTTTCCGCCGTACCGCGCGCGGCCGCCGCCAGTTCGTTGGCCTCCTGGCCGTTGCGCATGTTCTGGTGCACCGTCGCAGAAAGTTCCTCCATCGAGGCGGTCGTCTCTTCCAGGTAGGAGGCCTGATGCTCCGTCCGCGTCGAAAGATCCGTGATTCCGGAGCTTATCTCATTGGTCGCGCCCCTGACGGCGGCGGTCACAAGTGCGATCCGTTCCGCGATCGTCGAGATCTGGTCGGCCATCGCGTTGACGTCCGTGCGCAGGTCCAGGAACGCACCTTCATAGTTGCCGGTGACCCGTTCGCCGAGATTGCCCTGTGCCAGTGCCGACAGCACCGAACTGGTCTCGTTGAGGCCCAGTTCGACCGAATAGGTAAGCTTGTTGACCGCTTCGCTCATCGCGTCGAGATCCGGTTCCCCGAAAGTGACCTCCACACGTCGGCTGAAATCGCCGCGCGCGGCCGCGTCGACCACCGCGCCGATCGACTCGCGCAGTTCGGTCATCATCTTCCGGCGTTCTTCCTGCGCCCGCTGCCGGATTTCGTCCTGCTCGCGTCCGAGCGTCTCCACCTGCCGGGCATTGTCCTTGAAAACATCGAGCGAGCGGCTCATTTCGCCGATTTCGTCCGAGCGTCCGGTATGTTCGATCGCCACCTCGAGATCACCCTCCGCCAGCTGCCGGATCGAACCGATCAGCTTGGTCAGCGGCTGCATCAGGCCGCGATGCACTACCAGGAGACAGATAGCCGCTGCCGCCGCGAGCATGACAAGGCCGAGGAGAAGGAGGATGGTGCTCTTTGTTGCGAGGTTGGCGCTGATGTCGGCCGAGCTCTCTGCGATGGACTGTTGGCGCTCCAGCACGATCTGTTCGACAATTCCGTTGATCTGGGAAATGTCATTGAACACCTGCTCGATAATCCGGTTTACCGCGTCAGTGGTTTGCAGTTCTTCCGTGCGCAACGCCATCAGGCCGTCTGAAGGTCTGGAAAGCGCCGCCAGCTTGTCCAGTCGATCCGTGGAATCGATGTTCTCGAAAGTTGCGAACATTGTTCGCAAGCTCTCGATCATCGAGGTCGACCGGTCCTGCAACGGAACGATGATCGACGGATCCTCCGTCAACGCGCCCTGAACGAGAAGGGCCGCGAAATTGTGCAGGGTTGCGATGGATTCCTGACTCGTCCGGAGCACCCCGACCTGGTTTTCCAGCAGGTCGGAAATGATCGAGACGTTCTTCTCGACGGCACTTTCACCGTCGATGGTCAGTTCGAACACCGCATCGTCAATCGCCTTGATCGTCGCATTGTCGATTGCCTTGTGAACGGTAAACAGCCGCTCGAGCCATCCGTTGGCCCCGAAGAAGAGGCGGCCACCGGAAGCCGCACTCAGGGACAGGACCTTGGTCGCGATTTCGCCAAGCTCGGCGATGTCGGTTGCGAAACCGACGGAAAAGCTCTCGTCTTTCAGCCGGTCAACTGTTTCTGTGACATGCCGCATCGAGCTGACGATGCGATCCTCGAATATCTTCGCCGAAGCGATATCGTCGGTCAGGATATACGCGGAAATTGCGCCGGCAGCAGAATTGATGTCGGACCGCAAGGTCAAGAGATGGCGTACGACGACCATATCCTTGTTGAGGATCGTGTCGACAATGTCGCTGGCGTCGCGCGCTGCGTTTTCGCCACCGATGACGACTTCGAAGTAGGCGTCGTCGACCTGCGGTGTCAGAAGGTTGGTAAGCCCTTCGTGTGTAGCGAACAGGATATCCATCTTGGCGTGTTTCTCGGACGCCAGTTCGATGCGCCTTTTCGTCAGGCGATCGAGGTCATCGAGCCGCACCACGAATGCGTCGGCCGTCTCGCCGAGCGCCTGGAACGCCTGCTGGTTCGAGTGACGGGCGGTCGCGGACTTGTTGGTATCCACGAGCTCAAGGACGGCCTTGCGCAGTTCCTTGACGGCAGCTTCGCGGGTGGCTTCCGTATCTGCATCGATAAGCTTTGAGGACGCGATCGTGATGTCGGTGCTGGCAATAGCCAGTGCTCCGGCGTCGACCATGGAGGGGAGTTCGACCTCGTTGAAGTTGCGGAATTCGGACTGTGCGAGCCTGAAGGCCAGCATCGACAGTCCGATCGCGGCGGCCGTAAACAGTACCAGCGTACCGATCGACAGAAACAGTTTGCTCCTGATGCCGAAGGCAAGGGCGCCTTTCCGGCGGCCTGATCGGTCCTTGCCGTTTCCGCTATGGTCTCGGTTCCGGGCAGCTGCTTTGAAGCGCGCGAGGGTGCGGGCCATTACCATCTCATGTCCTGCCGTTTATTTCTGGCAAATGTCGGGTTCGATCAGTTTAGTGGCAGTTCGATCGGCAGGAACCGTCCATCTCGGGCAATGCGCGTCATGAACACGTCGCCGCTGCCCTGATTGTCGTCCTGGCTGAATGTCAGCTCGACCCCACCGAGATCGAACGTGCCGGTCGACCAGATCGTTCGAAGGAACTTCTGCCGCGTCACGTCGGAATCCATTTTCCGCAATGCCATCGTCGTTAGCCTGCCCACCAGATAACCCTCCAGGGAAACGAAATCCGGTTTTGCATCGGCTTCAACCGCGCGCAGCGCTGCCTGGTAGTCGCGCACGACAGGAATCGACGTGTCCCATGGAAAAGGCACGACCTGCGAAACGATCACACCTTCTCCCTGCGTGCCCAGTTCCCTCGCAAGGGCGGCTGACCCGACGAACGAAATGTTCACGAAAGTGGGCTCGAACCTGATGCTCTTTGCCAGCTTGATGAATTCCGATATCGGTTTGTAGGCGCCGACCATTACCACGGCATCCGGCTTGGCTTTGCGGATATCGAGCAGGGCGACCTTCACGGCGGTCGTATTGCGCTGATAGGTGGACTTGGCCACCAGTTCCATTTTCCTTTTGGCAAGAGCTGCCGTGACACCGTTCAGACCGACCCGGCCGAAAGCGTCATCCTGATAGAGAATCGCGATGCGCGTCATTTTCTGCTCATCGACCAGGTAACGAATCCATTCCTCGGTCTCTGCAGCATAGGTGGCGCGAACATTGATGACATTGCCGAGTGCAGCATTGCGGAGGAATCCGGCACCCGTAAAAGGTCCGATAAAGGGCACCTTGGCCTCGGTGGCGATCGGTTGCGTAGCTGCCGATGTCGGTGTTCCGACCGGTCCGATCAATCCGAACACCTTGTCCGTTTCGATGAGTTGGCGCGTCTGCTTGATCGAGCGGTCCGGTTCGTAACCGTCGTCGTAGCTGATGAGCTCGAGCTTCCGGCCGGATATTCCGCCCTCACGGTTGGTTTCTTCGAACGCAGCCAGAATACCGAGCCGCATTCCGCGGCCGAGCGCGCTGGCAGGCCCATCCAGAGCCGCGGCCTGTCCGAACAGAATTCGGTCGTCCGATACACCATCTTCTGCGAAAGCGCTGCTTGAACATGTGAAGGAAACCGCCAATGCCAGCATGGCGGAGAAACGGAAACTCCGTACGCGCACCTTTTAGACTCCCGGAACGAGATGATCGCGGCAGGAGTCCCATAGATACATTAAAAATCCATTTCCCAATTTGGGTGTTTGTCAGAACCAAGATTTGACAACGACACCGGTTTTCAAGTTGAGATACAGATTTTCGAGCGTGTGAATGTTTCGGAGTCTGCTAAATTAATTTGAATCAATGAAATAAATTTAAAAGTGTATTGCCCGGCAGCAAGTTTATCTCTGCGCGACTACCTTATCCTTCAGAAAGCCACGGCCACCCGGTACAGCCCGTCGACCACCTGCGCCATGCGGCGAAAGTCCAGCGTATCGGCCGTGTCGGTCGGCATGTGATAGTGCGGATTGCGCAGGAATGCCGTGTCGGTGACCATCACGGCCGGCAGACCGTGCCGCCAGTAGCTCATGTGATCGGAAAAATCGATGCCGGGCACCAGTGCCGGCGCGTTTATGGAATGTACGGGCAGGTCGCCGCCGGTCCGCATCAGCGCCTTCACTCGCGCCACCGGCGCGCGGTCGAACGAACGGCCGACCACGCCGATGAAATCACCCCTGTCCGGGTAGACCAGGTTGGTGAGCGGCAGCGGGTAGCGCTGCGATCCCGGTTCGTCGGAGAAATACCCTATCATTTCGACGCTGATCATCAGCCTGACATCTGTCCCGGTTTCCGCAAGGCTCCGGGCATGGATGTGGGATCCCATCGTCTCGCCGCGGAAATTCGGCGGCTCCTCGAGCGAGAAGGCTACCAGGTCCAGTCGGTGCGCCAGCGTCGGCGCATCTGCGCTGATGAGCCGGGCCAGCTCGATAATGCCGGCGACCGCGCTGGCATTGTCGTCGGCGCCGGGATTGTCGTCTCCGGCGACATCGTAATGGGCGCCGATGACGATCCTGGGCGCATCGTCCGGCCCGAACGAGCAGATGATGTTGTGATAATCGTCGCCTGTTACCCTGAAAGTCTGCCGCTCGGGTCGGCAGCCGGCCTTGTGGAACTCGCTCTCGATATGGTCCGCCGCCGCGTTGAGTGAAGCCACATTGTGATACGCCCGCGAAGGTTCGCTTGCGGCGAGGTGCCGGACATCGGCCTCCAGGCGGTCCGCGTCGGCGCGCGAAAGCTTGGGCAGGCCGGCTGCGTCGGAGAAGACCGGGTTCGTCAGGAACCAGACGATACCGCCGGCGAGCAGTGCGCAAAAGATGACGAGTGCGATCAGGAATTCCAGCATGGCGGAAGTGCTCGGCCTGCGGCTGGCAGGTGGCTGCCCGGCGCCTGCCGTCACCTCAGGCTGGTCAGGTTGGCGATCAGGAGGTCGTTCTTCTGGCGGATGGCCGTGGCGATCTTGTGGGCCAGATCCTGGTCCGCTTCCGGATATTGCAGGGCGGCGTCGACGGCACGGTGCTGGCCTTCCAGCAGCGCCTTGATCACCGCGTCTTCAATCAGCTTGGCGACCTTGGCCGCTTCATCCTCCGACAATCGGCCGCCGAGCAGTTCATTGATGCCATTGGTGGCTTCGTGAGCGATCTTCCGCAGTCTGTCCGGCATCCCGTGTCCCCCGCTTCCAGTTGACCGCTCCATGATGCCACAGATGGCGCCGCGCCGATAGGTTGCGGCCGGGGTCTATTCCGCCTCGGCGAACGCGGCGATGATGCGGTTGGCGATGGCCATGGGCGGCGGCGCAACCAGGCCGTCGGGATGGTCTCCGGCCAGCATCAGCTTCACCTCGTCGCGGTCGAACCAGCGGCAGTCCTCAAGTTCGTCCTCGTCCGGCGCGATCTCGGTCGAGGTCGCCTCCGCGTGGCATCCGATCATCAGCGAGGAAGGGAACGGCCAGGGCTGGCTGGAAAAATAGGCGACGCGCCCGATCCCGATCCCGGCCTCCTCGCGGATCTCACGCCGCACCGCGTCCTCGATCGTCTCGCCGGGCTCGATGAAGCCGGCCAGGCATGAATACATGCCCGGCGCGAAACGCGGCGACCGGCCAAGGACGCAACGGTCGCCGTCGATCGCCAGCATGATCGAAACCGGGTCGACGCGCGGGAAATGCTCGCGCTCGCACGACGGGCACGAGCGTTTGATCCCGCCGCCGCGCACCCTGCTTTCGGCGCCGCAGCCGGCGCAGAAGCGGTGGTTGGCGTGCCAGGCAAGCAGCGAGCGGGCCTGCGCGATCGCGCCCAGATCCTCCCCGCCGACCAAGCCCTGGATGGCGAGCGCCCGCAGGTTGACGGCCTCGATGGCCGCATCGCTCTCGCACGCCTCTTCGCTGATCGCCGATTGCGCGGCAAGCCGCGGGCCGTCGCCTGCGAAGCCGAGCAGGATCAGGCTGTCCGGGTCCATCTGCCGCGATTCCGCCTCGGCCCTGCTGAACAATGGCGACTGCGTATCGCTTTGGCTTGCCAGCAGCGCTCTGTCGCCGGCGAACAGGTAGATCCGGGCCGACGGATCGTCGAGTGCCGCGGTTGCGCAATCGTCCGCCCGGTGTTCGCTCCGCCGGTCGATGCGGTTGCCGGAAAACCCGTTTTCGTGGCTGTGTTCCCGTAAGGTGCGGTTCTCGAAGAAGGCTGGCATGGAATTTCCCGGTCGGGTACAAGGCGGCGCGGCTCGAAACAGGCGGCGCCGGCCTGTTATAGCGCACTGCCCGCCCGAGTATAGCGCAGTGTACCTACGGAGTTGAGGCGTTGCCGATGAGACCGGCGATCCGGGAAATCAGGCTATCCGCTTCGCCCGGTCCGTATGCGACGGGCGGCGCGGCGCCCCAGACCGGCTTCGGCCACGCCACGTCGGACGTCCGCCGGGCAATGACATGGATATGTAATTGCGGCACCTGGTTGCCGAGGCTCGCAATGTTGAGCTTGTCGCATGCGACGGCGCCCCTGAGCGCGTCGCAGGCAAGACCGATCTCTTCCATCAGCAAAAGGCGCTCCGCCGGCGCAAGGTCGGTGAGGTCGACAAGGCCGGGGCGTCTCGGGACGAGAAGCAGCCAGGGATACTGGCTGTCGTCGATCAGGCGGACGCTGCTGAGCTCGATTTCGGTCACCGGCCGGCTGTCTGCCGCCAGCTGCGGGTGCAGTTCAAAATCCGCCATTTTCGATCTTTCTTGACCGGGGCTGTTGACTGGCCGACGCTGCCGCCTAATGTGCCGCCGGCTGAAGCCGTACAGTACAATCGGAACACGCCGGGGCCAACGGTTTCGCCAGGGCGCCGCCGGTCGTTGTGACCCCGCGCGACAGGACAGGACCATGACCGACATCGCCGCCTTGCAGACCGTCATCGACAATGCCTTCGAGGCAAGCAGCACCGTCGACACGTCAACCCGGGGCGAGGTGCGCGACGCCGTGGAGGAGGCGCTGAATCTTCTCGATACCGGCGCGGCGCGCGTCGCGGAGAAGATCGACGGCGAATGGACCGTCAATCAATGGCTCAAGAAGGCCGTGCTGTTGTCGTTCCGCCTCAACCCGATGGAGGTGATCGAGTGCGGACCGGGCGGCGCCGTCTGGTGGGACAAGGTGCCGTCGAAGTTCCTCGGCTGGTCGGCCGATGAATTCGCGAAGGCCGGATTCCGGGCCGTGCCAAACTGCGTCATCCGGCGTTCCGCCTATATCGCGCCGGGCGTCGTGCTGATGCCCTCCTTCGTCAATCTCGGCGCCTACGTCGATTCCGGCACCATGATCGACACCTGGGCGACCGTCGGCTCCTGCGCCCAGATCGGTAGGAACTGTCATATCTCGGGCGGCGCCGGCATCGGTGGCGTGCTGGAGCCGCTCCAGGCCGGTCCGGTCATCATCGAGGACAACTGTTTCATCGGCGCCCGCGCCGAGGTGGCCGAGGGCGTTATTGTCGGCGAGGGTTCGGTGCTCGCCATGGGCGTCTACCTCGGCGCCTCCACCAGGATCGTTGATCGCGCCACCGGCGAGGTTCATATGGGCAGGGTACCGCCCTATTCCGTGGTCGTGTCGGGAACCATGCCGGGCAAGGCGTTGCCGAACAACGAGCCGGGGCCGGGGCTCTACTGCGCGGTGATCGTCAAGACGGTCGACGAGCGGACCCGCTCCAAGACGTCGATCAATGAACTGCTGAGGGACTGACCGGGAAACGGAACGACGCATTGAATAACCCGCAGCACCAGGCCGGGGGTCCGCCCATCGCGGCGCGGCTCCTCTGGGTCTTCTTCAGCATCAACGGCCGCATCGGCCGCGAGGTCTATTGGCTCGGCTGGATCGCAATCAACTGCGAGGTCGTCACGCTGGCCTTATCCCAGATCACCGCCGACCCGCAGACC
>DATHRP010000462.1:0-2822 GCA_035465195.1 Afifellaceae bacterium
ACCGCCGGCGCCTGACCCCGGACCACGTCTTCAAGAGCGCGGCGGAGATGCGCGCGCTCTTCGCCGACCTGCCGGAAGCTGTCGACAACACCCTGGCGATCGCCAGGCGCTGCGCCTACTTCCCCGAATTCGTCAATCCGATCCTGCCGCCCTTCAAGACCGAGGGCGGGCGCAGCGAAAAGGACGAACTGCGCGTCCAGTCTGAAGCGGGCCTGGAAGAGCGCCTGGAGACCATCGTCTTCACTCCGGAGATGGATGAGGCCGCGCGGGCGGCGGCGGCGAAGCCCTATCGCGACCGCCTGGAGTTCGAGCTCGGCGTCATCCAGGAGATGGGCTTCGCCGGCTACTTCCTGATCGTCGCGGACTTCATCAAGTGGGCCAAGGCCGAGGGCATTCCGGTCGGGCCGGGCCGCGGCTCCGGCGCCGGCTCGCTGGTGGCCTATGCGCTCACCATCACCGACCTCGACCCCATCCGCTTCGGACTGCTGTTCGAGCGGTTCCTCAATCCCGAGCGTGTGTCGATGCCGGACTTCGACGTCGACTTCTGCCAGGAGCGCCGCGACGAGGTGATCGGCTATGTGCAGCGGCGCTACGGCAGCGAGCAGGTGGCGCAGATCATCACTTTCGGGACGCTGCAGGCCCGCGCCGCCCTGCGCGACGTCGGCCGCGTGCTGGAAATGCCGTACGGCCAGGTCGACCGGCTCTGCAAGATGGTGCCGGCCGACCCGGCCAACCCGGTCACCCTCGCCGAGGCGGTGGCGGGCGAGCCGCGCTTCGCGGAGGCCCGCGAGGCCGAGCCCGTCGTCGGCCGGCTGCTCGATATCGCCATGAAGCTGGAGGGCCTCTACCGGCATGCCTCCACCCATGCCGCCGGCATCGTCATCGGCGACCGGCCGCTGCAGGAACTGGTGCCGCTCTACCGCGATCCGCGCTCCGACCTGCCTGTCACCCAGTTCAACATGAAGTGGGTCGAGCAGGCCGGCCTGGTGAAATTCGACTTCCTCGGCCTGAAGACGCTGACGGTGATCGAGAAGGCGGTGGAGCATGTCCGCAAGCGCGGCATCGACATCGACATTTCCGCGCTGCCGCTCGAAGACGAGAAGACCTTCGCCATGCTGGCGCGTGGTGAGACGGTGGGCGTGTTCCAGGTTGAAAGCCAGGGCATGCGCCGGGCGCTGGTCGGCATGAAGGCGGACCGGTTCGAGGACATCATCGCGCTGGTCGCGCTCTACCGGCCGGGCCCGATGGACAATATCCCGACCTACAACCGGCGCAAGCACGGCGAGGAGCGCCCGGACTATCTGCACGAGTTGCTGGAGCCGATCCTCAAGGAGACCTACGGCGTCATCATCTACCAGGAACAGGTGATGCAGATCGCCCAGACGCTGTCGGGCTATTCGCTCGGCGAGGCCGATCTGCTGCGCCGCGCCATGGGCAAGAAGATCAAGTCGGAAATGGATGCCCAGCGCGCCCGCTTCGTCGACGGCGCGGTGGAGCGCGGGGTGAAGAAGTCCGACGCGGTGATGGTGTTCGACCTCGTCGCCAAGTTCGCCAGCTACGGCTTCAACAAGTCGCACGCCGCCGCCTATGCCCTGGTCGCCTACCAGACGGCCTATCTGAAGGCGAACTACCCGGTCGAGTTCCTCGCCGCGTCGATGACCCTGGACATGGGCAACACCGACAAGCTGAACGAGTTCAGGCTGGAGGCCGACCGGCTCGGCATCGACGTGGTGGCGCCCGACATCAATCGCTCGGGCGGCATCTTCGAGGTGGTCGACGGCCGGATCGTCTATGCCCTGTCCGCCCTGAAGGGCGTCGGCGGCCAGGTCGTGGAGCATATCGTCGCCGTTCGCGGCGACCGGCCGTTCGCCGATGTCAGCGACTTTGCCGCCCGGATCGATCCGCGCATCGTGACAAGACGCGCCATGGAATGCCTCGTCCAGGCCGGTGCCTTCGACCTGCTGGTGCCGGAGCGGGCGATCGTCTTCGAAAGCATCGGCAAGATCCTCGCCGCCGCCAGCGAGCGCGTACAGCGCCAGGACAGCGGCGTAGGCGACCTGTTCGGCGAGGTCGACGAGGTGAAGGTGACCCTGCAGCCCGCCGAGCCCTGGACACCTGCCGAACGGCTGCAGCGCGAGTTCCTTGCCATCGGGGCCTACCTGACGGCGCATCCGCTCGACGATTACGGCGAACTGATCGAGAGCCGCGGCGGCGTCTCCTGGAAGACGTTCGCCGAACAGGTGCGGCGCGACCATCTGCGGGCCGGCCTGCTCGGCGCGACGATCGTGCAGAAGCAGGAGCGGCGGACGCGTTCCGGCGGGCGCATGGGGATCCTCACTTTGTCCGACCCCTCCGGCCAGTTCGAGGCGACGGTCTACCAGGAGAAGCTGGTGGAATGGCGCGACCTGCTGGAGCCTGGAACCTCGTTCCTGCTCAGGGTGTCGGGTGAATACGAACAGGAGACCGAGGATATCCGTGTGCGGGTCCTGAGCATCGAGCCGCTGGAGGCGGCGGCGGCCCGCACCGGCGGCACGCTGCGGATCTTCGTCGACGACATGGACCCTGTACCCCATGTCGCCAAGCGGCTGGAAGGCGACGGCGAGGGGATCGTCCGGTTCGTCTGCCTGCTGCGCAAGACCGCCCGTGAGGTCGAGATCGAGCTGCCGGGGCGCTACCGGGTGACGGCGGCCGTTGCCGGCGCCGTGAAGGCCGTTCCGGGCGTCGTCCATATCGAGAACGCGCCGCGCTGAATCAGTGCCCGGAAGCGCTGAAAATTGCGCATTGCACAATGCGCCCGGTTTGCCTATATAGCCGCCATCTCA
>DATHRP010000463.1:0-1771 GCA_035465195.1 Afifellaceae bacterium
TCGGCGGCTCGGCCGATCTGACCGGCTCGAACAATACGCTGACCAAGGGCATGGGCATCTTCGGCGCGGAGGACTATTCAGGCCGCTTCGTCCATTACGGCATTCGCGAGCACGGCATGGCCGCCGCGATGAACGGTATAGCCCTGCACGGTGGCCTGATCCCCTATTCAGGCACCTTCCTCGTCTTCGCCGACTATTGCCGGCCGGCGATCCGCCTCGCGGCCCTCATGGGCAAGCGCGTCATTCATGTCATGACCCACGATTCCATCGGGTTGGGCGAAGACGGACCGACCCATCAGCCCGTCGAGCATCTCGCCGCGCTCAGGGCCATACCGAACCTCAACGTGTTCCGGCCGGCCGATGCGGTGGAGGTCGCCGAGTGCTGGCAGCTCGCGCTGGAAGATCGGGAGCGGCCGAGCATCCTCGCCCTGACGCGCCAGAACCTGGCACCGCAACGCACTGACTATGAGGAGAGCAATCTCTGCGCCCGCGGCGCCTATGTCGTCGCCGACTGCAACGGCGAAGCGAAAGCGAGCATCTTCGCATCCGGATCGGAGGTGGAAATCGCCGTCGCCGCCAAGACCGAACTCGATGCCGCCGGCCATCCCTGCCGCGTCGTCTCAGTCCCCTGCTTCGAACTGTTTTTCCGCCAAAGCCCGGCCTACCAGGCCGATATGATCGGCACGGCACCCGTGCGCATCGGCGTCGAAGCGGCGGTCCGGCAAGGTTGGGACCGCATCATCGGGACCGACGGGATCTTTGTCGGCATGGAAAGCTTCGGTGCCAGCGCGCCCTATCAGGCGCTCTACGAACATTTCGGCATAACCGCCGCCAATATCGTCGAAAAGGCCGTCGAACGGCTTGCCGGCGATCAGGACTAGCGAAAGGAAAGACCATGGCAGTTCGCGTCGCGATCAACGGATTTGGCCGCATCGGCCGTAACGTCCTGCGGGCGATCATCGAAAACGGGCGGGACGATATCGAGGTCGTCGGCATCAACGATCTCGGCCCGGTGGAAACCAATGCCCACCTGATGCGCTACGATAGCGTCCACGGCAAGTTTCCCGGAACGGTGACGGTCGAGGGCGACACGATCGATGTCGGCCGCGGCCCGATCAAGGTGACGGCAGAACGCGATCCGACAAAGCTGCCGTGGTCCGATCTCGGCGTCGACATCGCCATGGAATGTACCGGGATATTCACCGCCAGGGACAAGGCCGCCGCTCACCTGGAGGCCGGCGCCAAGCGCGTGCTGGTGTCGGCGCCGGCGTCCGGCGCCGACCTCACCGTCGTCTATGGCGTCAACGACGACAAGCTGACGTCCGAGCATCTTGTCGTCTCGAACGCCTCGTGCACGACCAACTGCCTGGCCCCGGTCGCCTACGTCATCAACAATGCGATCGGTATCAAGCAGGGTTTCATGACGACGATCCATTCCTACACGGGCGACCAGCCGACCCTGGATACGATGCACAAGGATCTCTACCGCGCCCGCGCCGCGGCCGTATCGATGATCCCGACCTCCACAGGCGCCGCCAAGGCCGTCGGCCTCGTCCTGCCCGAACTCAACGGCAAGCTGGACGGCGTCGCCATCCGCGTGCCGACGCCGAACGTCTCTGTCGTCGATTTCAAGTTCGTGCCGGAACGCGACACCACGGTCGACGAGATCAACGATGCCGTCCGCGCCGCAGCCAACGGTCCGTTGAAGGGCATTCTCGGCTACACGGAAGAACCCCTTGTTTCCATTGACATGAACCACGACCCGCACTCG
>DATHRP010000464.1:0-5133 GCA_035465195.1 Afifellaceae bacterium
TCCAGCGCAAGCTGTTCACCGTGCATTTCCGGGTCTATGCCGCGCAGAGCTATATCGAGCGCTACGGCCGGCCGAGATCGGTCGACGACCTCGACAAGCACAGGCTGATCGTTTTCGGCGAGAACGCGCCCGATTACCTGCGCGAGATGAACTGGCTGGCGACGGCCGGGCTTCCGGGCGGCGAACGGCGCACCCCGGCGCTCGCCGTCAACAATGTCGTGGCCATCAAGAACGCGGTGGCCAGCGGAGTCGGCATCGCTCTTCTGCCGGATTACATCATCAAGACCGAGTCGGAACTGGTCCCGGTCATGTCGGACCCGGAGATTCCGAGCTTCGACACCTATTTCGTCTATCCGGAAGAGCTGCGGAACACGGCCAGGGTAACCGTGTTCCGCGATTTCCTGCTCGCCAACGCCAAGCGCTGGGAATTCTAGGCGGGATCAGGCCGCTTCGCGGCCGGCTTCCTTCAGGATATCCTCCGCCATCTTGCCGTTGACCTCGGCCAGGTGATCGAATTCCGAGGTGAACGTCCCGACGCCGGCGGTGGCCGACCGGAGCTCGATAATCAGATCTGCGATCTCCGATTCGGGAATCAGCGCCTTGACCTCGTCCCAGCCGTTCCAGCCGGGCCGCGCATCGTACCCCATCAATTGGCCGCGGCGGCTCGACACGATGGCGTTGACCCGCGCGGTCATGTCGTTCGGCACCGCGATCGTCGCCGAGAGCACCGGCTCCAACAGCACCGGACGGCACTCCGGCAGCCCGTCGCGGACGCCAAGGATGCCGGCCATCTTGAAGGCCTGTTCGGAAGAATCCACGGTGTGGTGCGACCCGTCGACAAGGGTAATGCCGACATCGACCACCGGGAAACCGCCCATCGGACCGTTCTTCAGCGCTTCGCGAACACCTGCCTCCACGGCAGAGAAGTACTGCTTCGGCACGACGCCGCCGGATATGGTCTCTTTGAAGACGATGCCCGAACCGCGCGGCAGCGGCTCGATGTTCAAGACGACATCGCCGAACTGGCCGTGCCCGCCGGACTGCTTCTTGTGCCGGCCGCGCACCGTCGTCGAACCGCGGATGGTCTCGCGGTAGGGTACCGTCGCCGTCCGCGTTTCCACCGAAATCCCGGCCTTGCCGGTGAGCCGCTCGACGGCGACGCGCAGGTGCATCTCGCCCTGCCCGCCGATCAGCGTTTCGCCGGTCTCCTGCCTGTGCGTGACGATCAGCGACGGATCCTCCTCGGCCATCTTGTGCAGAGCGGTCGACAGCTTCACTTCGTCCTTGCGCTCGCTTGGCATGATTACCTTCTGCAGAACGGGCTGGGGCGGCGCGGCGATTTCGATTCTCTGCGCGCTTCCGCCCTTGACGGTCAGCGTCTCGCCGGTCTGGGCGAAATCCAGCTTGCCGAGGGCAACCGTCTCGCCGGCGCCGACCGCTCCGCCCTTGCTCGCCTTCTGCCCGAACAGCTTGTAGAGGCCCGACGTCCTGGCGCTTTCCCCGTCGCCGCGCGCGATCTCGGCCCCGTCGTCGACACGACCGCGAAGCACGCGCGCCAGCGAGAGCTTTCCGCCATGCGACGTATGGACCGTCTTGAGCACCTGAAGAACCGGATCCCCGTCATCCTCGAGGCCGAGCCTGGCCCGGGTTTCCTCGATACCCGGCGTTTCGTGGCGCATGGCCTTGAGCAGGCGCAAAATTCCGTTTCCGTTCAGCGCCGAACCGATGAACACCGGTACGATCAGCCCTTCCCGGACCTCGTTCACCAGGTCCGCGAACACCTCGTCGCGGGGCGGGTCGATGTCTTCGAGCAACTGTTCCATAAGCCGGTCGTCGTGATCGGCCAGCGTCTCCAGCATCGAATAGCGTGCTTCGTCGCGTCGCGCCTCGTCATCGCCCGACAGGTCGACGACCTCGCTCGGCGCGTGTTCCTGGTAGACATAGGCCCGGTCCAGCGCCAGGTCGATGAAACCCGTGGCGATACCGTCGTTCCACGTCGGCAATTGCCGCAGCACGAGCGGCACCGACGACGCGGGCTGAAGCATGGCCAGCGCATCGCGAACGCCCATCGTCGCCTTGTCGATCTTGTTGAGGAACAGGAAACGGGGAATTCCGCGCTCTTCGAGCTCGCGCAACGTGACCTGCAACGCCGGAATCTTCTTCTCGTCCGGTTCCACCACGACGATCGCGGCGTCCACGCCGGAAAGCACCGGCAGGCTCTCGTACCCGAATTCTACCGAACCGGGGCAATCGATAAAGGTGTAACGGTCGCCCATGAATTCGGCGTCAGCGACATTGAGCTCGACGCTCATTCCATGATCGCGGGCCTCTGGCGCGGCATCGCCGAGCGACGACTTTCCGTCAACCGAGCCGGCCTTGTCGATGGCGCCGCAGCGAAACAGCAGCTCCTCCAGAAGACTGGTCTTGCCACTTGCGAACGGGCCGACGAGCGCAATGCACTTCGGCCCTGATCTCCTTGTCTTTGCTTGATTATTTTCACTCACGAGGCTGCTCCCTTCCCTGGCATATTGGCCTGTTCGCCAGGCCGAGTTCCGGCTCAGCAGGGGGCACCGAAGCTATCGTTCTTGCTCTGTTCCTGCCCGCTCGAACGCGGAAACCGAACAGAGCCGCCGCTTTGATAACTGCCCCGTCAGGAGCCTGGCCGGTATCGTCTCAGGCGAAATGGGATTTTGCAAGGGCAAGGGCGAATTTTGCTTATCCGAATATGGAAAACGGGGCGCCCGGGCGAACGGAATCCTGAAATTGAGTTGAATTCCCCTGCGCCATTGCGCATGGTCGACAATGCAGGATTACCGCGGGAGTAGCCTATGAGCCGTTACCTCATTCCGTCATTGCTGGGCGCGATCTTGCTGGTTCTGCCGGCAACCGCGTTCGCCGGCGGGCGCACCTACGAGCCGCAGTGCGAAAGCCAGGCTGTGCTCAACCATATCAAGAGCCGCTTCGGCTGGGCCGAACGGCGGACATGGCACAGGGGCTTCGTGATCGACGAAATCCGCGCACCCCGGCTGCGCTACCAGGTCCTCTACGGTCCGAGTTCGATCAGGCACGACCATTGTACCGCACGGGCCGTCATGTCGGACGGCAGCATCCGCCATCTCTATTATGCCATCGACAGGCGCATGGGTTTCGCGTCGATCGGCAAATATGTCCGGTTCTGCGTTGTCGGCCTCGACCCCTGGCGGATCTACGGCGCGGCCTGCAGCACCGTGAGATAGCCTTGCCCGAAAACGCGTTGAGGGGCGTGATGATGGCGCTTCTCGCCGTCTTCACGCTGTCGGCGGCGCGGAGCGACGGCCGCCCCGGACTATTCGATTTCTACCTGCTGTCGCTGTCCTGGTCGCCGACCTATTGCGAAGGCCAGCGCGACCGGGCCAACCGGCTGCAATGCGAAAGCGCAAAGCCGAAGGCCTTCATCGTGCACGGCCTCTGGCCGCAATACGATCGGGGTTACCCGGAATATTGCAGCACCGACCTGCCGGATTTCGTTCCCCGGTCGCTGACCGAAACGGTGCTGGACACCATGCCGAGCCCCGGGCTTGTCGGCGGCCAGTGGCGCAAGCACGGCACCTGCAGCGGTCTCGACCAGAGGCAGTATCTGGCGGCGATCCGCAGAGCCTATGAACGGATCGACATCCCCGATTTCTTCGAGGACCCGACACGCCGGCGCGTCCTCTCCGCACGTGATGTCGAACAGGCCTTCATCGCTTCTAACCCGGGTCTTTCAGCCGGCGGCATCGCCGTGTCCTGCAAGGCGGGCCGGGTCTCGGAAGTCCGCATCTGCCTGACGCGCAGCCTCGAGTTCCGGCGCTGTCCGGATGTGGACCGCAGCGGTTGCACGGCCCAGCGCCTGGTCATGCCGGCAGATCAATGACGGCGCCGATAATCCACACGCTTTCCCGTACGACCGTCGCCGCCCTGATCGGCATTGCACTGCCGGCAGCGGATGGTCGCGCGGAGTTTTTCCGCGATTGGCAGGCCGATTGCAGCACCGATGGCGATTGTCGCGCCGTGACCGGCGACAATCCTCGGCTGATCGTCGAGCGCACCGCGCCGGACAGTGCCGGCTGGTTCACGGCTATCGAGTTCACGGCCAACCCCGCCCGCGACGACCGCGCGATCGCTCTGACTGTCTCCGGCGGACTCAAGCTGGTCCTTGCGCCCGACAGCGGCTTCCGCGCGTACGAGGCGCCGGGGCGGTTCTACATCACCGATCCGAACGCCCTGGAAAGCCTGCTGCCGGCGATGCTGGCCGGCGACGATATCCGGATCGACTATTTCGATGTCACAAACGAACGCCGCTCATCCAGCCTGTCCCTGTCCGGCCTGACGGCCTCGATATTGTGGATCGAAGAACGGATGGGCGTCACCGGGACACCGCGAAACGCCGTTCCGCCGTCCGGCATTCCGCTCGCCGGCCCGCCGGACGGCAATCCAGTCCGCGATGCGGGCATTCCGGAGGTGGTGCGCGCCTACCATGAGCGCACCAGCGACTGCGAAATCTACGACGACGACCGCCTTCGGGAACTGGGCAGCCATATCGAGACACTCAGCCGGACGTCCATTCTCTATGCCCTGCCCTGCACGGCCCACGCCTACAACGTCACGTACCGGCTCTACCTTCGCGAAATCGGCGAGATCGGCGGCATCAGGACGCTCTATTTCGCCGATTATTCGCCGGACACCGCGTGGAGCGGAACGGATCTCCTGTTCAATGTCTCGATCGAGGGCGACAGGCTGACGGCGTTCTACAAGGGCCGCGGCCTCGGCGACTGCGGCACATCGGCGGAATGGCAATGGAACCAGTACAATTACCGCCTGGTGCGGTATGCGGTCGAAAGTGAATGCCGCGGCGTCCAGCCGGAAGAATGGCCGATCGTCTTCCCTCCCGGGTAAAACGATCAGTCGGTGTTCGTCCCGCTCCCGTCCGCAGGATTGTCATGGTCGGATGCGAAGGTATCCCGCAGAAAGATGACGGCAGGACCGACGATCTGCCACGTGCCGCGATTGATCTCAGAATGGAAGATGCGCATGGCTTCGCCGATGACCGGCGGACGATAGTGCGCGAAGGCATCGGCACCCAGGAAGTAGGCCAGCAAGACGGTAGCGACCACA
>DATHRP010000465.1:0-5434 GCA_035465195.1 Afifellaceae bacterium
CCGCCGCGGCGGCGGCTGAGGCCCGATATGCGGTCGCGTGCGAGCCTGCGGCCGTTCTCGGCCCAGACCTTCAACTTCAAGCCTCCGGCCCGGGCAGCCCGCGGCGGTGACGATTTCTTGCGGATCTTCGGTCTGGATGGCATCACATGCTCAGATCTGCGGCCGGTCGTTCTTGTAGACGTCGACATGGCCGTCATTGAGGACCAGCCGGCGGGCCTTGTACTGGTCCATCAGGGACAAATCGTGGGTGGCGATCACAACCGATGTGCCGAGACGGTTCAATTCTATGAACAGCCGCAGCAGGCGCCTGGCCAGCGGCGGGTCGACGTTGCCGGTCGGCTCGTCGGCGAGCAGAATCTCCGGCTTGGTGATAAGCGCGCGGGCGATCGCGGCACGCTGCTTCTCACCACCCGAAAGCACCTGCGGATGGACCCACATACGGTCACCGAGCCCGACCCATTCCAGGAGCTCGGTGACGTCGTTGCGATAGTCGAATTCCGGAATGCCGGAAACACGCAGTGGCAGCGCGACATTCTCGTAGGTTGTCAGGTGATCGAGCAAGCGAAAATCCTGGAAGACGATGCCGATCCGCCGACGCAGGTTCTGGACCGTCTCGCGCTTGATTGTGGCGGCATCCTCGTCGAATATCTTCAACAATCCGCGGGTCGGTTTCAGCGAAAGGAACAGGAGCCTCAGCAGCGACGTCTTGCCGGCGCCCGACGGCCCGGTGACATACTGGAACGAACCCGGGGCGATCTGGAAGCTGACATCGCGCAACACTTCGGGTCCGAGACCGTAGCGCAAGCCGACATTTTCGAATCGAATCACGTTTTTCGCCTCTCCCGGAGCTGTTTTTTGCATGGCAGGGGCCGCGCGTTAAGCCCGCGTTAACACCGATTGGTAAGGAATGGGCAAGTTATTTTCATCAGGACCCGTTTCGATGAACGCGATTCCGTCTGCGATGCCGAGCCCGGCCGACGAGCTGGTGATCCTGCGCTGCCCGAAATGCCATTCGGCGGAGCCGATCGCCGCCGAGGCGATCGCCGAGGGCGTGCAGGTCGTGATCTGCCGGCAATGTGGCGAGGGCTGGGCGGCCAAGGCGGAGGAGCGCCCGGTGCGCCGGTCCGATTGCGAGGATGAGCAGGGTCGTTCGCTTGTCTGGGCCGATGCCCGCACCATCGACGCGGTCCGCCGACCGCTTGTCGCCTATAACGATGACGAACCGGATCCCTGGGCGCTGCGCATCGAGACCGACTACGAGCCGGCGGAGGTCCGCCGGTCGCCTGTGTACGGCTGGCTGGTGGTCCTGATCTCGGGACTGTTCCTGGCCGGATTCTTCGGCGCCAGACAGCAGATCGTTGCCGCGGTTCCGGACCTTGCCGGGCTTTATGCGGCGGTCGGTCTGCCGGTCAACATGTCGGGTCTCGACATCGTCAGCGTGAAGGCCGCGGCGGAACAGACCGGTTTTGAAACCCGTTTCCGCGTCGACGGCGCGGTGCGCAACATTTCGCAGGCGGAACTGGCTGTCCCGGCGCTCAATATCGAATTTCTCGATCGCTACGGGCGGCTCGTCCATACCGAAAAGCTGGCAACGCCGGTGAAAAGCCTGGCCGCTGGCCGACAGGTCGCGTTCAACCACATGCTGAAGGATTTTCCGCGGCAGTCCGTCCGGGTGCGCGTGAGGTTCCAACCGTCCGAACGCGGCCGGCCGGTAAACATTGCCGCGAGAGGTGGCGGGTGAGCACGGCGCCCAGCCGGACGACAGACATCGAGCCGCTGTTCGCGGCGGACGAGATTGCCGGCCGCGTTGATGAAATCGCTGCCGAAATTGCGGCATCGGGGCCGGAAAACCTGCTCGTCGTGGTCGTGCTGAAGGGCGGTTTCGTGTTCGCGGCGGACCTGGTCCGGGCTCTGTCATTGAAAGGTGTCACGCTGGAGATCGAGTTCATATCGCTGTCGAGCTACGGGTCCGGTCTAAAAACCTCCGGGGAGGTCAGGGTTTTGCGCGATATCGGCTGTCCGGTGTCCGACCGTGACGTGCTGATCGTTGACGATGTGCTGGATTCCGGGCTCACGCTGCGTTTTGCCAAGGATCTGATGGAAGGGCGCGGGGCGCGGCGGGTCAGCATCGCGGCGATGATCGACAAGCCGGCGGGCCGGACTGCAAAAATCGCCGCGGATTACGTTGGATTTACCTGTCCGGACTATTTTGTCGTCGGATACGGCATGGATGCAGGGCACGCCTGCCGCGAATTGCCGTATATCGGCGCGATAAAGACCGCGGACGACTGATAGGAATAGGAATTTTCCGATGCGAATTCTGCTGACGGAAGACGATGTTGCAGTGCGGGCCTTCGTGAGCCGCGCGCTGGAGATCGACGGACACGAGGTCGAAACCGCCGGTGACGGGGTCGAGGCGATGGAATGCCTCGAAAAGTACGACGGCCAGTTCGATCTGCTGGTCAGCGACGTGAAGATGCCCCTGATGGATGGCATCGCACTTGCCCACAGTGCCGCCGAGCGCTGGCCGGGCCTGCCTATCCTGCTGATGACCGGCTTCGCCGACCAGCGCGAACGCGCCGACGATCTGCACAAGAAGATCCGCGACGTCGTGACCAAGCCTTTCACGCTGCAGCAGATCCGCGACGCCGTCACCGACGCGGCCGCGGTGGATACCAAGCAGGATGCGCCGGCGACCGAAAAGGCCGGCTAATATCGAGTTTCACCGCTGTGCGGACGGGAAGGGCGACCTCGGGCCGCCTATTCGTTGTTCAGCAAGCGCTCCAGATAATCCAGTTCGAAGCGCGGCCGGTAGCGTTCGCCGAGCCGTTCGCGGATGGCGTTGAGGATCTCCCGCGCCCGCTGCACGTCGATCTCGTCCGGCACACGCACGTCCTGTCCGAAATCCGGCCCTTCGGTGCGCTGCGGCCGCCCCAGCGGATCGGTGCGCCCGCGCGGGCGGCCCCGGCCGGCCTGCTGCTGACCCTGCTGACCCTGCTGGCCGAACATCTGCTGCATCATGCTTTCCAGACCTTCGCGCATCGCCTGCAGCGCCTCGCCCTGGCTGTTGAAGGCATCGCCCGTCTGGCCCTGGCCGAGCGAGCGCTCGGCATCGCCCATCGCCCGGCCGGCGCGGCCCAATGACCTCTGGCCAGGCTGGTTGCCCTGCTGGCCGGGCTGGCCCTGCTGACCTTCCTGGAGTTGGTCAAGCAGCGCCTGGAGGCCCTCATGCAGGTCGGACTGCCCCTCCTGAAGCTGTTTCAGCAGTTCTGCCAGTTCCGACGGCGACATCGGTCCCTGTTCACCCTGCTGCCCCTGTTGGCCCTGCTGGCCGCGCTGGCGCGGCCGCTGGCCCTGGTCGAGGTTGAAGGTATCGTCCATCAGCCGTTGTTGCTCGCGCATCAGCCGGCCAAGCTCCTCCAGCTGCTCCATCATCTCGCTGTTCTGGCCGTTCTGCATCTGCTGGCCGCGCAGGGCCATCTGCAGGTTGTCGAGCATGCGTTGGAGTTCGCTCAGCAATTGCTGTGCCGCGTCGCGGTCGCCGAGCTTGGCGAGATCCTCGATGCGGTCCAGCATCTCCTGCAGGTCCTGCTGGCTCAGCATCTGGTTCGGGTCCATGTTCATCTGCGGCAGCGACTGCGGATCGCGGCGCGCCATCTCCTCGGCGAAGTTCTGCAGGAATTCGTTCATCGCCTGGCGGAGCTCTTCCGTCAGCCGCGCGATCTCCTCTTCCGAGGCGCCGCGCGCAAGCGCGTCTTCCAGTGCCTGGCGGGCCTGGTTGAGTCGCCGCTCGGCATCCGAAAGCGCGCCGTCCTCGATCTGCACCGCCATGGCCCAGAGGTAATCGAGCATGTCGCGCAGCTGGTCGTCGGTCCTGGCCGCGAGCATGCGCTTGTAGCCGATGCGCAGGCCGAGAAAGATCGACGCATCATCGATATACGCCTCGGGAGCCACGGTCATGGCGTCGAGCGCATCGGCCACGCGGTACTGGTCGCGCGCGTCCATGGCCAGCTTGCGGCGCTGCTCGACGAGGGCTCTGGCGATCGGATTGAGGAACATGCGCTGTGGCAGCGTCAGGGTGATCTTCTCCTCCGGGCGGCCTTCCTGGCCGGCGCCGTCGACCACTTTCGCCTCGATGCGGGCGAGGCTGCCGGCAAAGGGATGGTCGCCGATCCGGACATAGGCGCGGGCCTGGCCCTCGCGGGCGTTGGGCCGGGAGAGGCGCAGCGGCACGTCCGGCAGTTCCACCAGCGGACGGGCGTCATCGGCCGCGGGCTCTTCGAGCTCCAGGGCCAGTTTGCCCGAACTCACACCGTAATCGTCGGTCACATCGAAGTTCAGCGTGAATGAGCCTGCGCGGGTCGCGCCCTCGTCGCGCCCCTCGCGATGTGCGATCGTCGGTGGAGTGTCGTCGATGACGACGAAAGCGTGGCGCTGGGCGCCGCCGGCATGGCTGATTTCCACCGATCCGCTGCGGGTGAGCGGCGCGGTGAAGGTGTGGATCGACGCCGTCTTGCGCTCCGCCTTGCCGTCCTCGTCGCCGGCGCTTGCGGCCGCAGCCTGGCCTTCGCCTTCGGCCGGCTCGATCGCCTCCAGTTCGACGGCCTCGCCGTCATCGTCCATTACGGTGACGCGCGGCGCCTCATCGGCGACGACCCGGACGGTGAGTACGGAATGTTCCGGAACGCTGGGGCGCAGCGCATCGGCAATCGCTACATCGGTCTCGGTGCGCTCGCGCGTCAGGAAGACGGGTGGCTGGCGCGTGTAGGCCGGCGGGTCGATCCAGGCGTCGATCCGCGCGGAAACGGTTGCGGGAACCGGCGCCTTGACGGCGGTGAACGCCTCGCCGAGGCGGTTGAGATATTCGCCGTTGGCGACGAAGAATGCGGCCGCCAGCAGAACGGGCACGACGAAGCGCCAGGCGTTCGGATCGCGCCGGGCCATCTGCGGATCCGGCACGCCGGCGCGCAGGTTCTCCATCTGGGCAAGCAGTCGCTTGCGGTGTGCGGTCCACAGTGCGCGGGCGGTCGGGTCATCGGAGACTTTGGACAGCGTGTCGCGCAGGCCGCTTGCCGGACGGTGGTCGAGGCCGGACTGCACCTCGACACGGTGCACGGCGCTGGCCTCTTCCGGAAGCTCGAAGCGGACCAGCCGGACAAGGCTGTAAGCAAGGGCCAGGCCGAGGGCACCCAGCATGCCGAGCCGCATCAGGTCCGGGACGATACGCCAGACGCCGAGCCAGGAGAGCGCGACGAACAGCCCGACGATGGTGAGGACCGGCAGCAGCCGCGGCCATACCGCTTCCCAGATCAGCGCGGCCCTGGCGCGAAGCACGGCCCGTTCGAGCCGGCCGAGCGGCGCGGAATCGGGTTGAATTCCGGGGTCTGCGTTGCGTTCGCTCGTCATCTGGCCCTCGGCCATGGGGTACCGCCGC
>DATHRP010000466.1:0-5518 GCA_035465195.1 Afifellaceae bacterium
GCCCGCCGCGGCAGTCGATCTTCACCATCAGGTCGCGCAGCGCGCCGGTATCGGCCACCCAGCGCGACGCCTGGCATTCGCGGAACCCGCGGAAATAGACAAGCTGGACCGACAGGCCGCCGACCGACTGTGCCGCCTCGAACATTTCCGACTGGAGATTGCAGGCCAGGTCCCAGGTCGGCTGCCGGCTCATCGTCGCGTCGAGCGCGAAGACGAGGCGTCCGCGCGCCTCGCCGGTCACCGGCGCAAGCGTCGCTGCCTTTTCCAGGAAGGCATCGATCTCGGTCCGGCTCGACGCACGCGTCGACGGTTCGGTTCCCTCACTGCTGGGCGTCAGGTTCTTGTTCTTGCTCATGTCATCAGGACCTAGATACGCAGGACCGATATTCGCGTTTTTCCGGTGCCGGATCAAACTGATCAGAGCAGGCCAAGTTCCGCAAGTTCCTGGCGGAATTCGGCCGGAAGATCGGCGAACCCGTCTTCTCCGGTCGCCAGGTCGGCCGGCGCGTCCTTCGTCTCCAGGTAGCGCCAGCCCTGGAAAGGCCTGCGCGGCTGCCACGCCGTCAGCACCAGTGCCGGTTCGAGCACGAGCCGGCAGCGCCGGATCCCATCGGGATCGCGAAACGGTCGCACGGCGAGAAGCCTCTGCCGGACCTGGACATTGCCGCGGATCACCCAGTAGAGCGAGCCGCCGTCAAGAAGCTCGTCGATCCTTTTCGGGATCATGCGCGTGGTGTGGAAATGCTCGACCGGTTCGCCGTTACGCCGCCGCTCTTCGAGCCGGTAAGCGATCCAGCCTTCCAGTTCCTCCACCGTGTCGACCCCGACACACAATTTGACCAGATTAAGGGTCATACCTACCATTTAAGGTGGCGGACCCGGTTCTCAAAGAGCAACGTTCCTGTTTCCACACGTGTCCGCCAGTCCAGCCTGTCGGCGGGATCGCAAAAACAAGGAGATCACCATGTCTGTCGCAAAAGTCACCGAAATCACTTCAGCCTCGAAAACGAGCCTGGAAGACGCCATCTCGACCGGCATCGCCCGCGCCGACAAGACGCTGGACAAGATCAAGGGCGCATGGGTGCAGCAGATTACGGTCGAATGCGACGACGGCAAGATCACGGAGTGGCGCGTCAACATGAAGGTGACGTTCGTCCTGAAGGACTGATCAACCGCCCGCGGGCTGCTCCGCGTTCGCGGGACCGATGACGAGGGCTGTTGCGCCGTCGTCGACCTGCTGGTCTTCGGCAATCAGCACCTGTTCGACGGTCCCGTCGAGCGGAGCCCTGATGCTGTGTTCCATCTTCATGGCTTCCAACGTGAACAGCAGGTCGCCCCGGGCAACGCTGTCGCCGGTGCCGACACGCACGGACGCGACCCGTCCGTGCATCGGGGCCTTCACATGTCCGTCGCCGCCAAGCGCTACAGACGCCTTGTCGACCGGCGACGGGAAACCGACGGCGAGCTGGCCGCCGGCGGCAAGCACGAACGCCTTGTCACCGCCCCAGACGAGCTGCGCTTCTCCGGCAATGCCCGCAAGCGGTTCGTCGTCGATCAGGATATCGAGCTTTCCGTCGATCCAGGTAAGCGTCGCCCTAGCGGGTTCGCCATCAATGGCGATGTCCGACACGACGGACCGGCCCAGGCCACCGATTTCAAAACCCGAATAATCGCCCCACGGCCCGTTTATGCCGGGTCCGCCAGCCTGAAGACGATGCGTTCGCTCCCGCACGGCCAGAGCGGCAAGCGAACGCGCCGGACGCCGGCCGGCAAGGCGATCGATATTGCGATCGACGAAGCCGGTATCCATCCTGCCGGCGCTGAATGCGTCAGCATCGAGGATTGCGGACAGGAAACCGATATTGGTCCCGACACCCGCGATGCGGATCCGGACCAGCGCCGATTTCAGATCGGCTATGGCCGCAGCCCTGTCGGGTCGATGGACGATGACCTTGGCCAGCATACTGTCGTAGAATGGGCTGACGACGGCGCCCTCGGCGACACCGGTATCGACCCGGACAGACGGATCGGCGGGGAAACCGACGGCCCACAACCGGCCCATGGCCGGCCGGAAGTCCGCAGCGGGGTCTTCCGCGTAGATCCGGGCTTCGATGGCGTGGCCGCGAAGCCCGAGCTGGCCCTGGCTTTTCGGCAGGGGTTCGCCGGCCGCGACCCGCAACTGCCATTCGACAAGATCAAGCCCGGTGATCATCTCCGTCACCGGGTGCTCCACCTGGAGCCGCGTGTTCATTTCCATGAAGTAGAATTCGCCGGTATCGGCAAGCGTCGAGCCGTCGGCGATGAACTCGACGGTTCCGGCACCGCAATAACCGACCGCGCGGGCGGCGGAAACGGCGGCCGCGCCCATGGCGTCACGCACCGCCTCCGGCAGGTCCGGCGCCGGAGCCTCCTCGATAACCTTCTGGTGCCGGCGCTGCACCGAGCAGTCGCGCTCGAACAGGTGCACGACATTGCCATGGCTGTCGCCGAAGACCTGCACCTCGATATGGCGGGGATTGGCGAGATATTTCTCGATCAGCACCCGATCGTCGGAAAATGCGGATTTCGCCTCACGCCGCGCCGAATTCAGCTGATCGTCGAACTCGATTGCCTTGTTGACGATGCGCATGCCCCGCCCGCCGCCGCCGGAAACCGCCTTGATCATCACCGGATAGCCGATCTCGTAGGCCTTCTGGCGGAGGAAATCGGGCTGCTGGCGCTCGCCGTGATACCCCGGCACCACCGGCACGCCCGCCTTCTCCATCAGCGCCTTGGCGCCGGCCTTCGACCCCATGGACCGGATTGCCTCCGGCGACGGGCCGACGAAGACGATCCCGGCATCCGCGCAGGCCTGGGCGAAGTCGGCATTTTCTGACAGGAAGCCGTATCCGGGATGGATGGCGTCCGCGCCGTGCTTGCGCGCGGCCTCGATTATGGCCCGACCCGACAGGTAGCTGTCGGGCGCCGGCCCTTCGCCGATGAACTCCGCCTCGTCCGCTTCGCGCCAGTGCAGCCAGCCGCGATCGGCCTCCGTCGCCACCGCGATGGTGCGGATTCCCATGGCCCGCGCCGTGCGGATGATCCGGCAGGCGATTTCACCCCGATTGGCGATCAGCAGGGATTTGATCAACGAACGACCCCTTCAAGGTTGCCAAGCGCTCCGCGCGCCCGTCCCGCGAGGGACAATGACGGCCGGATTGATTAGCCTGCGGTGCCCGGCTACCGATATGATTCGAGCGCTTTATGGCAGCGAACGGTCAGGGAGCGCAACGCAGGAGAGCCCGATGAGCCCGCTTTTGGCCGGCGGAACGATACAGAGATTGCGGCTCGCCACGGGGCTGATCCTGTTTTCCTTCGCGGCAACTCATTTCCTGAATACAGCGCTCGGCCTGTGGAGCGTCGAACTCATGGAGGACGCCCAGACCTGGCGCCTGGCCGTGACCCGGTCGTGGGCCGGAACCGCGATCCTGCTTTCCGCCATCATCATCCACGTGACGCTCGGCCTCGTCCGCATCGCCAGCCGCGCGACATGGCGCATGCCGCTGACCCAGGCCTTCCAGATCCTGTTCGGCATCGCCATACCGTTCCTCCTCCTGCCCCACGTGGTGCATACCCGGATCGCCCACGAACTGTTCGGCTTCAGCGACGTCTATTCCAACGAGCTCGGCGTCCTGTGGCCATCGGTGTTCTGGGACCAGACCATCCTCCTGCTCCTCGTCTGGGTCCACGGCTGCATCGGCATTCACTACTGGCTGCGTGTCACCAACGGGTACCGGCGCTGGGCACCGTTTCTGCTGTCTGTGGCCGTCCTGATTCCCGCAGTCTCGATTGCCGGCTTCATCGACGGCGCACGCGACAACAAGGAAGCACGTGCCGAGGGCATCTACACCGAGCGCGGCGGCGACATCAGCCTCGGCAAGGACCTGATGGAGATAGCGCCGGACGACCGCGCCTTCCTGAGGCGAACGGGAGAGAGAGCGCAATGGGCGGTCATCGGCGTCTGGGGGCTCATCGTCATCGCCTACATGATCCGCTCCGTCAGACGCCGGTTCAGCGACCGCATCACCGTGCGCTATACCGCCGGCCCCGATCTGACACTGCCGCCCGGCCCCACGCTGCTGGAGATCAGCCGAATGTGCGGCGTACCGCACGCGAGCATCTGCGGTGGCCGTGCACGCTGCTCGACATGCCGCGTCCGCATCATCCAGTCGGAAGAGGCCCTTCCGGCACCCGGACCGGCGGAACGCAAGACGCTGGAGCGCATCGGCGCGCCGCCCGACGTCCGGCTCGCCTGCCAGATCCGCCCGACCGTAAACCTCTCGGTGACGCGCCTGATCCGGCCGCCGGACAACCAGGGCCGGCAGATCGCCTCCGCCACGGGCGACGCCGAGGGCGCGGAGCACGATCTGGCCGTGCTGTTCCTCGATATCCGGGGCTTCACGTCGATCAGCGAGGACCGCCTGCCGTACGACACCGTTTTCCTGCTCAACAGGTTCTTTTCCGACATCGGCGAAGCGATCGGGTCATCCGGCGGCTGGATAGACAAGTATATGGGCGATGGCCTGATGGCGCTTTTCGGCCACAACCAGCCGATCGACCAGGCCGCAAGGAACGCTCTTGCCGCCTGCGTCGGAATCGACAAGGCGCTGGCGGCGTTCAACGACGAAATGGCGACGGAGATCGGCGCGCCGCTGCGCATCGCCATCGGCCTGCATGCCGGCCCCCTGGTCCTCGGGCGGATCGGCCACCGCGCCTCCGCTTCGTTGACCGTGATCGGCGAGACGGTGAATGTCGCGAGCCGGCTGGAAGGCCTCGCCAAGGAACAGAACGTCCAGCTCGTCGTTTCGCTCGAACTGCTGCGTAACGCGGCGGTCGATACCGGCCACCTTCCCGTCAGCGAGGTGACCGTGCGCGGCACGTCCCAGCCGATCCGCGTTGCCTCGGTGGAGAGCGCCGCGGACGCATTTGCATCGGTCCGGGCCGAACCCGGCACCGGCGCACGGACGCCCCGGGCCCCGCAGATATCCAATATCGCGTCCGTCTGAAACGCTCAGCACTCGACGACATTGACGGCAAGTCCGCCGGTCGAGGTTTCCTTGTATTTTTCGCTCATGTCGAGGCCGGTCTGGCGCATCGTCTCGATGCAATTGTCGAGCGGCACGAAATGTTCGCCGTCGCCGCGCAACGCCAGCGAGGCGGCGGAGACCGCCTTGACCGCGCCGAGCCCGTTGCGTTCGATGCACGGCACCTGGACCAGCCCGGCGACCGGATCGCAGGTCATGCCGAGATGGTGTTCCAGAGCGATCTCGGCGGCGTTCTCGATCTGCCGGTTGGTGCCGCCGAGGGCAGCGGCAAGGCCGGCCGCGGCCATTGCCGACGCCGAGCCCACCTCCCCCTGGCAGCCGACCTCGGCGCCGGAGATCGAGGCGTTGCGCTTGAAGAGCAGCCCGACGGCTCCGGCCGCGAGCAGGAAGCGCACGACGCCGTCGTCGTTCGCTCCCCGCCGGAAGCGGTCGTA
>DATHRP010000467.1:0-22331 GCA_035465195.1 Afifellaceae bacterium
GGAAAGGCGATCCTGCTGGTGTCCGTCGAGCTCGACGAGGTGCGCTCGCTGTCCGACCGGATCCTCGTCATGTTCGACGGCCATATCGTCGGCGAGCGTGGACCGGACGCGAGCGAGGGCGAACTGGGCCTGATGATGGCCGGCATCGACAACAGGGAGGCTGCGGAATGAGCAACGCGCACATTTCGATGGTCACATTGGGCGTCAGCGACATTGCCCGCGCCACGGCCTTCTACGAGGCGCTCGGCTGGCAGACCTCCGGCCCATCGAACGAATCCGTATCCTTCATGCGCGGCGGCAAGGTCGTGCTCGGCCTGTTCGGCCGCGCTCCGCTGGCCGAGGACGCCAACGTGGCGGACATGCCGACGGGCTTTTCGGCCGTCGCGCTCGCGGTCAACCTGCCGTCCGAGGCGGACGTCGACGCCTTCGTTGCCAGGGCGCTCGCAGCCGGGGCCGCCGAATGCAAGCCGCCGCAGAAGGTGTTCTGGGGCGGCTATTCCGGCTATTTCGCCGATCCCGACGGGCATTTGTGGGAGGTCGCCCACAACCCGTTCTTCCCGCTCGACGAAAACGGCGTCATAGCGCTTCCGGAGGCCGGTTCATGAGCGTGCCTTATGCACGTCTTCCCGGCTGGGCTGATTACGGTCTGATCCCGCTACTCAACGTGACGGCGGCCTTCCTGGTGTCCGGGCTGGTGGTGCTGGTCATCGGCGAGAACCCGATCGAGGCGGTCAGGATCCTGGTCTGGGGCGCGCTCGGCTGGGGCGAGGGTATCGGCTTCACGCTCTACTACGCCACCAACTTCATATTCACCGGTCTTGCCGTGGCCGTCGCCTTCCATGCCGGCCTGTTCAACATCGGCGGCGAGGGCCAGGCCTATCTCGGCGGCCTCGGCGCGGCGCTCGTGGCGCTGACCCTCGACAGCGTGGTTCCATGGTGGATCACGTTCCCGCTCGCCATTCTGGCCTCCGCGCTTTTCGGCGCCTTCTGGGCGGCGATCCCGGCCTGGCTGCAGGCCTATCGCGGCAGCCACATCGTCATCACCACGATCATGTTCAATTTCATCGGCGCATCGATCATGGTCTGGCTGCTGGTCGACCATCTCTCGCCACCGGGCTCCATGGCGCCGGAAACCCGAACCTTCGAGGCCGGCGCGCAATTGCCCAAACTCGACGGGCTGTTCGCGCTCTTCGGGCTTGATATCGGCGGCTCGCCGGTCAACATCACCCTGTTCCTGGCGCTGGTCGCCGCCTATTTCGTCTATCTTCTCATCTGGCGCACAAGGCTCGGTTACGAGATCCGCACCACCGGCCTCAATCCGACGGCCGGCGTCTATGCGGGCATCTCGCCCGCGCGCATCATCATCATCGCCATGCTGATCTCCGGCGCGCTTGCCGGCATGATGGCGCTCAATCCGGTCATGGGTGAGCAATACCGGCTCCAGCTCGACCTGGCCGGCGGCGCCGGGTTCGTCGGCATCGCCGTCGCGCTGATGGGTCGCTCCCATCCGATCGGCGTCGTACTGGCGGCGATTCTTTTCGGGGTCCTCTACCAGGGCGGCGCCGAACTGGCGTTCGAAATGCCGAAGATCACCCGCGACATGATCGTCGTCATCCAGGGCCTGGTCATCCTGTTCGCAGGCGCGCTGGAGCACATGTTTCGGCCGGCGCTCGGCCGCATGTTCGCCAATGCCGGCCGGCCGGCCGGCGCGGCAGCCGGGGGAGCGTCCTGATGGACCTGTTCATCCAGACGCTCGATTCAGCGATCCGGCTGTCGACGCCGCTCATTTTCGCCTGCCTTGCCGGGCTCTATTCGGAGCGGGCAGGCATTTTCGATATCGGTCTGGAAGGCAAGATGCTGGCCGGTGCATTCGCCGCCGGTGCCGCCGCGGCTGTCGCCGGCACGTCGCCGAACGCGATCGTCGCAAGCAATGCAGCCTGGATCGGGCTTTTCGCGGGGGTCCTGACCTCCGTCGCCTTCGGGCTGATCCACGGCTTTGCCTCGATCACCCAGCGCGGTAACCAGATCGTCTCGGGTGTCGCGATCAACTTCCTGGCGGCCGGGCTCACGGTGCTGCTCGGCGATGTCTGGTTCCACCAGGGCGGGCGCACGCCACAGCTCACCGTCGACGGGCGGTTCCGCGGTGTCGAATTCGACAACCTGCAACAGCTCGGCACCGTCGGTGACCTGCTTCAAGCGATCCTCGGCCCTATCGTCGCGATACCGGTCGTCGGACCGCTGTTCCAGCAGCTCGTCCTCGGTCATAACCTGCTTGTCTACCTCGCCTTCCTCGCCGTTCCGCTGACATGGTGGATCGTCTACCGCACCCGTTTCGGCCTGCGCCTGCGCGCCGTCGGGGAGAACCCCGCGGCCGTCGACACGGCCGGCATTTCGGTGATCTGGCTGCGCTACCGCGCCGTCATCGTCTGCGGCGTCCTGTGCGGGTTCGCCGGCGCCTACCTGTCGATCGCACAGTCGGTCGGCTTCACCAAGGACATGTCCGCCGGCCGCGGCTTCATCGCGCTTGCCGCGCTGATCTTCGCCAAGTGGCGGCCCTGGCCGGCGCTCGGCGCCTGCTTCCTGTTCGGCTTTCTCGATGCCGGCGCCAACATCCTGCAAGGTCGCGACCTGCCGCTGATCGGCGCGATTCCCGTGCAGTTCATCCAGGCGCTGCCCTATGTTCTGACGGTGGTGCTCTTGGCCGGCTTCATCGGCAAGGCGATCCCGCCGAAGGCCGGTGGCGTACCTTACGTGAAGGAGCAATGATGGCCGGACACGCCGACGAACTGTTCCAGGCGGCGCGGAAGATCCGCGACCTGGCCTATGCCCCCTATTCCGGCTTTCCGGTCGGCGTCGCGCTGCGCACCGAGGACGGACGGATCCATATCGGCTGCAATGTCGAGAATGCCAGCTATCCCGAGGGCGCCTGCGCCGAGACCGGCGCGATCTCCGCCATGGTTGCGGCGGGCGGCGGGCGGATCATCGAACTGTGCATCGTGGCGGACGGCGAGCAGTTGATCTCGCCCTGCGGCGGCTGCCGCCAGCGCATCGCCGAATTCGGCGGCCCGGAGACGATCGTCCATTGCGCCGATCCCGACGGCATCCGCGGCACCTTTACGCTGGGCGAACTGCTGCCGTCGGCGTTCGCACTGGGCGGCAAGTCATGAGCGCGGAAGAAAACAGGGCGATCATCGCGGCGCGGACCGATATCCGGCCGCGGCTCGCCATGGTGCTGGGCTCCGGCCTCGGCGGGTTCGTCGAAACCATCGCCGACAGCGAGGGGATCGGATACGACGAGTTGAAGGGGTTTCCGGCAACCGGCGTGTCCGGCCATGACGGCAGGCTGGTCGTCGGCCGAATTTCCGGCGTGTCCGTCGCCGTGCTGTCCGGACGCGCCCACTATTACGAGCACGGCAACCCGGCTGAGATGCGCCCGGCGCTTGAGACCCTGAAGGCGGTCGGGGTGGAGCGGCTGATCCTGACCAACTCGGCCGGCTCGCTCGACCCCGACTGCCCGCCGGGTTCGGTCATGCTGATTGCCGACCACATCAATTTCTCCGGCAACAATCCGCTGATCGGCGAAGCCGACGATGCGCGCTTCGTCGGCCTGACGGAGGCCTATGATCCCGGCATGCGTGGCGATCTGAAGGCAGCGTCGGACAAGTGCGGCATCGCCCTGAAGGAAGGCGTCTATATGTGGTTCTCCGGTCCGTCCTTCGAGACGCCGGCGGAAATCCGTGCCGCCCGGATCCTCGGCGCCGATGCCGTCGGCATGTCGACCGTGCCGGAAGTGATCCTCGCCCGCTTCCTCGGGTTGCGCGTGGCCGCCCTTTCGGTGATCACAAATCTCGCCGCCGGCATGACCGGCGCGGAGCTCTCGCACCAGGAAACCAAGGACATGGCGCCTCGGGGCGGCGCCAAGCTCGCCCGCATCGTCGCCACCTATCTGGAGGGCCAGGCCGATGAGTGATACCGACGACCGCCGGGCCAGACTGGCGCTGTCCTGTCTCGACCTCACCAACCTTAATGACGACTGCACGCCGGCCGACATCGAAGACCTGTGCGGCCGCGCCATCACCTCGCACGGGCATGTCGCGGCCGTCTGCATCTGGCCGGAGTTCGTGAAACAGGCCTCGGAGCTTCTGTCCGAAAAGCCGGTCCGGATCGCGACGGTCGTCAATTTCCCGGCCGGCGGCGAAGACGTGGATGCCGTTGTCGCCGAGACCGAAACCGCGGTGACCGATAGCGCCAACGAGATCGATCTTGTCATGCCGTACCGGCGGATCGCCGACGATCCCGATTCCGTCTATGGCCTGGTCGCCGCGACCCGTCGCGCGGCCGGCAAGGCGCTCCTGAAGGTGATCCTGGAGACCGGCGAACTGAAGGACGACGGGCTGATCCGCAAGGCGTCGGATATCGCGGTCGAAGCCGGCGCCGATTTCCTCAAGACCTCCACCGGCAAGGTGCCGGTCAACGCGACGCCGGAAGCCGCCCGCATCATGCTGGCGGTGATTGCCGACCATGGCGGCGACATCGGCTTCAAGCCTGCCGGCGGCATCCGCACGCTCGACGACGCCAATGTTTATCTCGACCTCGCCGCCGAGGCGCTCGGAGCCGACTGGGCGACGCCGCGTACCTTCCGGTTCGGCGCATCGAGTCTGCTCGACAACCTCCTTGCTGTTCTTGAAGGTCGGAGCGGCGGGGAATCCGGCGGCGGAGGCTACTGACCCATGGCCTTGCTGCCGCAAGAAATCATCCGGCGCAAGCGCGACGGGCAGACGCTCGGCGGCGACGAGATCGCCTTCATGGTGGAGGGCCTGACCGATGGCCGTGTGACCGAGGGCCAGATTGCCGCTTTCGCCATGGCGGTCTTCTTCCGCGGCATGGATACGGATGAGCGCGTGGCGCTGACACTGGCGATGCGCGACTCCGGCGACGTGCTGGCCTGGCCCGATGCCGGCGGCCCCGTGCTTGACAAGCACTCGACGGGCGGGGTCGGCGACAATGTCTCGCTGATGCTTGCGCCGATCGTCGCCGCCTGTGGCGGCGTCGTGCCGATGATCTCCGGCCGCGGGCTCGGCCATACCGGCGGCACGCTGGACAAGCTCGATTCGATACCCGGCTACGCGACACAGCCGGACAATGATCTTTTCCGCAAGGCCGTCGCGAAAGCCGGCTGCGCGATCATCGGCCAGACCGGCGATCTGGCCCCCGCCGACAAGCGCTTCTACGCGATCCGAGACGTTACGGCGACGGTGGAGTCGATCCCGCTGATCACTGCCTCGATCCTGTCGAAGAAGCTCGCGGCCGGGCTGGAAGGGCTCGTCCTGGACGTCAAGACCGGTTCCGGTGCTTTCATGGCGAGACTTGAAGATGCCCGCGAACTCGCCCGAAGCCTCGTCGGCGTCGCCAACGGCGCCGGGCTGAAGACCACTGCGCTGATCACCGACATGGACCAGCCGCTTGCCTCCGCCGCTGGCAACGCCGTGGAGGTGCTGAATGCCGTCCGCTTCCTGACCGGCGCGGAGCGGCCAAAGCGGATGAGCGAGGTCGTGCTGGCGCTGGCCGCGGAAATGCTGGTGAGCGGCGGTTTGGCTGCGGATACGGATAGTGCCCTCGCCGTCGCACGCGCCACGCTGGAGTCCGGCGAGGCGGCGGAGCGGTTCCAGGCGATGGTCGGCGTCCTCGGAGGGCCGGCGGACTTCGTCGAAACCCCTGAAGCGCATCTCGACGCGGCGCCGGTCGTCAGACCGGTGACCGCCGGGCGCAGCGGCACTGTTTCCGGCATCGACACGCGCGCCGTCGGCGTCGCCGTGATCGCGCTCGGCGGCGGCCGGACGCGGGCCGCCGATCCGATCGACCATTCCGTCGGCCTGGCGGACCTTGCCGAAGTCGGGACGCGGATGGAGAATGACACGCCGCTTGCCGTGATCCATGCCCGCGACGAGGCAGGCTTCGAACAGGCGGCCGGCATGGTAAGGGATGCCTACGCGCTGGACGGCGCGCCAACGGTGAAACCGATGATCATCGAAAAGGTGGATTGAATTGGCCCGTGCGCTTCTCCTGGTGATGGATTCCGTCGGCATAGGCGGCGCCCCCGACGCGGCGGCATTCGGCGACGAGGGATCCGACACGCTGGGCCATATCGCCGCCGCCTGCGCGCGCGGTGAAGCCGATGGCGCCGGACGGTCCGGTCCGCTGGCGATTCCCAACATGAACAGGCTCGGCATCGGCCGCGCCGCTGAAGCTTCCGTCGGCAGTCACCCCGAAGGCATCGCGCGAATCGAGGCGCCGCAGGCGATCTGGGGCTATGCCAACGAGGTCTCCAAGGGCAAGGACACACCGTCAGGCCATTGGGAGCTGGCCGGGCTGCCGGTGCCGTTCAAATGGGGCTATTTCCCCGAGACCGTGCCGACGTTCCCCGCCGACCTGACAGCAGCGCTGATCGAGCAGGCGAACCTGCCCGGCATTCTCGGCGACAGGCATGCCTCGGGGACTGAGATCATCGCGGAGCTCGGCGAGGAGCATATCCTGAGCGGCAGGCCGATCTGCTACACCTCGGCCGATTCCGTCATGCAGATCGCCGCCCACGAGGACCATTTCGGCCTCGAGCGGCTCTACGATGTCTGCAAGATCGCCAGAAAGCTGTGCGATCCGCTCAACATCGGCCGGGTGATCGCAAGGCCTTTCGTCGGCGAGAGGGCGGCCGATTTTCAGCGCACCGCCAACCGCAAGGACTATTCCGTTCCGCCCCCTCGCGACACGCTGCTCGACGTGCTGGTTTCGCTGGACAGGCGGGTCTTCTCGATCGGCAAGATCGACGACATCTTCGCCCACCGCGGCATCACCGACCGCAGGAAGGCGGCCGGCAACGACGCCCTGTTCGACGCCACGCTGGAGGTCATGGACGAGGCCGGACCCGGCGATCTGATCTTCGCCAACTATATCGACTTCGACCAGCTCTACGGCCATCGCCGCGACGTGGCCGGTTATGCCGCCTGCCTGGAGGCCTTCGATCGCCGGCTGCCGGAACTTGAGGCGAAACTCAAGCCCGGCGACCTGGTGGTCCTGACGGCCGACCACGGCAACGACCCGACCTGGAGCGGCACCGACCATACGCGCGAAAACGTGCCGGTGCTGGCCTTCGGCCCGGGCATCGAGGGGCGCAATGCCGGGCGCATGCACACATTCGCCGATGTCGGCCAGACGCTCGCCGGCCACCTGGCGATGCCGCCGATGCGCGCCGGCGCCAGTTTCATCTGATACCGGAATGATCGAGCCATGAAGACAGCCCGGCGGTTCTCCGCACCCGAAGACGGCCACCTGGACGATGCAATGCGGGAAGCCTGGCAGCGTGACGGCTATCTCGTGCTGGAGGGCTTCAAGTCGCCGGACCAGATTCACGCGTTGCGCCGGCGCATCGACGAGATCGTCGCCGGGTTCGATCCGGAATCGGTGCGCACGATCTTCTCCACCAGTGAGCAGAGTCACGCCGCCGACGAATATTTCCGCGGATCCGGCGACAAGGTGCGCTTCTTCTTCGAGGAGGGCGCTTTCGGCGAGAACGGCGCGCTGACGGTCGACAAGCGCCGCGCGCTCAACAAGATCGGCCACGCCATGCACGATCTCGACCCGGTCTTCGACCGTTTCTGCCGGGATCCGAGGCTCGCGGCGCTGGCCGGCGATCTCGGTCTCGCCGACCCCGGGCTGATCCAGTCGATGGTGATCTTCAAGCAGCCGCACATCGGCGGCGAGGTCGGCATGCACCAGGATGCGACGTTCCTCCATACCGAGCCGGTCTCCGCCACCGGCTTCTGGTTCGCGCTCGAGGATGCCGACGCCGGTAACGGCTGTCTCGTCGCCGTACCGGGCGCCCATCGCGCGCCGCTTGCCGAACGGTTCCGCTATCGCGGCGAAGATCTGGTCATGGAACAGCTCGCCGAACAGGCCTGGGACGACGGTGATGCGGTCGCCCTTGAGGCGCCGGCCGGCACGATGGTCGTCCTCCATGGCCTGCTGCCGCATGCATCGGCGCCCAATCTCAGCCCGCGCTCGCGCGAGGCGTTCGCGCTGCACGTCTACGATCGCGCCTGCGAGTGGTCCGCCGACAACTGGCTGAGACGTGCCGACGACATGCCCGTGCGGGGCTTTGCGTGACTGTGCCGCTCGTCGAACTGCACTGCCACCTGGAAGGCGCCGTTCCGCCTGCCCTCGCGCTCACAAAGGCCGGCGAGCACGGCATCTGGATCAACGATCTGATCACGCCCGACGGCGAAAGCTATGTCTGGTCCGATTTCGTTAGCTTCCTGGCAGCCTATGACCGGATAGCCGACCTGTTCCGCACGCCGCAGGACTACCGCGACCTGACATATGCACACTATTCGGCATTGGCGGCGCAGGGCGCGATCTATGCCGAGGTCTTCCTGTCGCCGGATCACATGGGCATCGCGGACGCCTATGCCGAGACGCTGGACGCGGCGATCGAAGGTTATCGGAAGGCCAATGCCGAGACCGGCATAGAGGGTCGCTTCATACCGCTGGCGGTCCGCAATCGCGGGCCGGAACAGGCGGTCGAGGTGGCGAGGCTCACGGTGCGCCATGCCCGGCCGATGGTCACCGGTTTCGGCCTTGCCGGCGACGAGCGGGCCTTTTCGCCCGCCGATTTCGCCCCGGCCTTCGCGATCGCCGCCGAAGCCGGGCTTGCCTGCACCGCCCATGCCGGCGAACTCGCCGGCCCGGAAAGCGTTCGCCAGGCGCTCGATGTCCTGCCGATCTCGCGTGTCGGCCACGGCGTGCGCGCCGTAGAGGATGCCGATCTGATTCGCCGGCTGGCCGATGAAGGGATCGTCCTGGAGGTCTGTCCTGGCTCGAACATCGCGCTCGGGCTTTACGAGTCCATCGAAGCGCATCCGCTGAAGCGGCTCATGGATGCGGGCGTCGCCGTCACGCTCAATTCCGACGATCCGCCGTTTTTCCGCACCAGCCTCGCCGGCGAATATGCGCTTTGCGGCCGCTCCCTCGGTCTGTCGGACGGCATTCTCACCGAAATCTGCAGGACGGCGGCCGGCGCTGCCTTCGTCGACGAGGATACGCGCGCCCGCCTTTTGCACAGACTGGGCTGATTTCGGACCAGTTTTGTCGGCCATTGCCTTGCGCAATCAGCCTTTCGGGCGGATAACGGAACCGCTTCAGGAACGGGGACAGGCAAATGAGCGTCAAGGGTGCAACGGTCGTCGACCATCCGCTCGTGCAGCACAAGCTGACCATCATGCGCGACGTCAAGACGTCTACGGCAGGCTTCCGGCAACTGCTCCGGGAAATCGCGGCGCTGCTTTGCTACGAGGCGACGCGCGACCTGAAACTCACCACCAAGCCGATCCAGACGCCGCTGGCGGAAATGGACGCGCCGACGCTGGCCGGCAAGAAACTGGTCTTCGCGTCGATCCTCAGGGCCGGCAACGGACTGCTGGAAGGCATGCTGGAACTGGTGCCGTCCGCCCGCGTCGCCCATATCGGCCTCTACCGCGACCCGGCGACGCTGGAGCCGGTCGAATATTACTTCAAGGCGCCGGAGGACCTTTCGGAACGTGTCGTGATTGTCGTCGATCCGATGCTCGCCACGGCCAATTCCGCCATCGCCGCCGTCACCAAGTTGAAGGAGCGCAATGCCCGCAACCTGCGCTTTGTCTGCCTGCTTGCCGCCCCGGAAGGCGTGGCGAAATTCAATGCGGTTCACCCCGACGTCCCCATCATCACGGCCGCCGTCGACAGCCATCTGAACGCCAAAGGCTACATCGTGCCGGGGCTGGGCGATGCCGGCGACAGGATGTACGGCACCAAGTGATGCCGTTAACCCGTTCTTAACGCTTCCGCCAGAAATCGGCGTCCGGGCGGCGGAAATTAGCAATTTTCAGCCGGTTACGTGCGAGAGTCGGGCAGAGGTGCCCGGAATGCGCGAAATTGTCCTGTTTTGTGTTGCGATCGGATTGGCTGCGGTTTTTGCCCCGCAGTTCCTGACCGAACTCGCAAAGAACCGGGCAGTGCAGCGCACTACCGAGCAGACGGCGTCGCGGGTCGCCAAGCCCCGCAAGGACCAGGCAAAGGCACGCAAATCGCAGGTCGCGCGGGCTGCCATGGCGGAAATCCGGGCCGGGTCGAACGGCCATTTCCTGCTCGATGCCGATGTCAACTACAGCAAGGTACGGTTCGTCGTCGACACCGGCGCATCCTATGTCGCCCTGCGCGAATCCGATGCGCGCAACGCCGGCATCTACCTGAATTCCGGCGATTATCGCCTGCCGGTATCCACCGCCAACGGAACGGCCTATGCCGCCATGGTGCAGCTCGACACGGTTTCCGTCGAAGGGATCGACCTGGAGGGTGTCAGCGCGATCGTCATGCCGGATCACCTCCTCAACATAAGCCTGCTGGGCAACTCCTTCCTCAACCGCCTGAACAAGTTCGAGGTTTCCAACAGCCGCCTGGTGATGGAGAACTAGCCCCCGCTTGTCATTCGCCGGCAGATCGGTGATGAATCGGTGTCGCCGATTCATATCGCAGGCGAATGAATGCAATTCGGTCCAAAAATCGCGAAGCAATCCGGAATCCCGGGCTTTTTCGGCCTTGCGAGGGCAATGGCCGTTCTGGCCGTGTTTCTCGCGGCAGTGCTGGTCGAACCGGCAGCCGCCCAGGAGGCGCAGCCGGATCTCCGGATCACGCAGGACGATATCGAGGTCATGTCGCCGTCGGGTGACGGCGAGTTGGCGCCGGATGCCGGCGCCGCGGACGATATCGTTCCGGAATTGAAGCTTGAGCCGCTGCCCGGCATCTCGCAGAGCGAGGTGGAGGAAATGCGGAACAGCCTGGGTGTCGACGACCGGCTCGATGAGCCGGCCGCCGCCGATGCGCCGGCGAAGCCGACCTTTCGCGTCGGCATCGTTCCCCGTGGCGACCCCGACCGGTTCCTGAGGCGTCTCAGGCCGTTGGAGGCCGGGTTGTCGGAATTGCTCGGCCGGCCGGTCGATGTGTTGCCGATGGTGACCTATTCGGCGATGATCAACGCCCACACGCTGCGGCAGATCGATATCGGGTTCTATTCCGCCAGCGCCTTCGTCACGGCGGACAAATTGTGCCGCTGCGTCGAACCGATTGTCGTTCCGGCGGCGACCGACGGCACGACCTCATATTATGCGGTGATCGTTGCCCGCCAGGGCAGCGGAATCGCCAAGCTTGCCGACCTTGAGGGCAAGGCGGTCGCCGCGGCCTCGGAGGATTCCATTGCGGGATACCGGCTGCAGCTTGCCTCGCTGGTGAGCGAGGGCATTGATTTCACGACCTATTTCAGCCGGATCGAGATGGGTGGATCCGCGGTCGACGCGCTGCGACAGCTCCGCGACGGGCAGGTCGACGCCGCGTTCGCCTGGTCGTCGATGGAAGGCGACCAGGCGGCCGGCTATTCCCGCGGACCGCTCGCCTATCTGGTCGGACGGGACGAGCTCCGTATGTCTGATGTGGCGATCATCTGGCAGTCGAAGCCGATCGCCCATGCGCCCGTGGTCGCCGCGAAATCGCTGACTTCGGCCGAGCGGGAGGCGGTGAAGACCTTTCTCCTGGCTCTGCCGGAAGCCGATACGTCGACCTACGACCTCTTGGATCCCTATTTCGGCGGCGGATACCGGCCGGCCGACGTGGCCGATTTTCGTGGCATCGGCATACTGTCCGAAGTCGAGCTGCGTAGGCCGCGCTCGGGCGATCCGCTCAGCACCGGTTCGACGAACGCCGCCGAGGCGCCGGTGCCGCGCCTGCGCCCGGGAAACGGTAGCGGTGCGGGTGCCCCGGCAGCGGAAGACGGGACGTTCGCCCAATAAAAAACCGGCCAGCGGGTCGCTGGCCGGCATAAAGGTGAATTCGGAGCGGTTCGGTTGACCCGGAGCAGTTTTGATCCCTGCGGATCAGTTGGCGTTCGAAGCCGACTGGCGACCGAAGATCTGCGCAAGGGCCTGCGCGAAAGCGTCCTGGTCATCGCCGATGACGGCGACCTGCTCGCAGCGCGGATTGCACGAGAACGACTGCCGGTTCGTGCCGGCATAGACGGTCGTGAGCTGACGCGTGTCCGAGGCGACGAGAACCCGGAAATTCTCCACTTCGTTGCCGTCTGAATCCATCACGATGATGTTCGTCGAACCGGGCGCCTGGCCGGTCAGAACCATGGTCCGGTCATCGTCGATGGCGGCTTCGACGATGCCGGAATTGCCGACGATAACGGTCGAGGCCGGCTCCTTCAGCCTGACGATCTTGGCGAAATCGAGCGTCACACGCACGGGTTCGTCCATCTCATCGGCGGATGCGAAGCTTACGGAGACCGCAAGCAGGCTCGCCGCGCAGGCCAGCTTCAGTGACCCTGAAAAGAACTTGTTGATGTTGAACATGCGTACTCTCCAAGTGGAATTCGCGGCGAGTATCAGGCAAATGGGTAAACGAATTGCAAACGGATCCGCGGCTGGCAACGAATATTGAACCCTTTTTGAGCCCGCCCTTTCTTTTAATATATGCGGCTTCTCCGGCGTTGCGCCCAGGACGCCCGTTCCACCGGAATTGGCTGTCTCCGATGTATACTTTTTATTAACAATAATACAGTTAACAGGACATTTACGAGATACTGAATAATGGAAATCAATTATTTTGTCTCATTGAGTATCTATTTACGATAGGAAGCAAATAAGCTGGTATAAATCTGCCGATCCGGGTAGTTAAATCCAGCGCAAGCAAATCCTGATATCGCTTGTGTCCGTTCCGGTCAGCCATGGCCAGGAGCAGACCTTAAGGTCAATGTGGAATACAAAGGAGCAGAGAAATGAAGAACCTCGTAAAGCGTTTTGCCAAGGACGAATCCGGTGCGACGGCTATCGAATACGGCCTGATCGCCGCGCTGATTTCGGTCGTGATCATCACGGTCCTGACCAACGTCGGTACGTCCCTGAACGCTAAGTTCGGTTCGGTCGAAAGCGCGCTTAAGGGCGCGTAATCCGTTCAAGGCGGGTAGCCTTCTCGGTCGGTTGATCGGAAGGCGGGTGCTTCGGCACCATCCGCGGAAACGGTTGAGCGGAGGGCTGTTTCAGCCCTCCGCTTTTTTTGTTCGATACATCGTTTGTTTAAACATTGCTGGCATTAGGCGGTATCGAAGGGAGAGGTCATGAGCAGCAGCCAGATTGTCACGTCGGCCATTACGGTCATGTTTCCGGCCGTCATGATATTCGCCGGCATCATGGATCTGCTGACCCTGAAGATACGCAACATCCTTGTTTCGGGGATCGCCGTCGTCTATTTCATTGCGGCGCCGATTGTCGGACTGTCGCTCTCGGAAATTGGCCTCAATGTCGCCGTGGCCACGCTCGTTCTCATCGTCTCGTTCGGCTTCTTCGCTGCCGGGTGGATCGGCGGAGGCGATGCCAAGCTCGCGGCGGCGACGGCACTGTGGTTCGGCTGGGACCATGTCCTGCCCTACCTGATCGTCTCGACCCTGGCGGGCGGTTTGCTGACCCTGGCGATCATCGGTTTCCGCAGCATGCTGATGCCGGCGGCGCTCTACCGGTTTCCCTGGGCCGTCAAGCTCCATGAATCGAAGACCGGCGTGCCGTACGGCATCGCGTTCGCGATTGCCGCCCTGATCGTCTTTCCCGACACGATCTGGTTTCAGGCCCTGATCTGACCGCGCCGTTAAGCTTGCGTTAATGCGCGTTATTCAGTCGTTCCTGGAAAGGTTAAGTAAAAATTAATCTGAACGACGATCAATGCCTTTAAAATTGAGAATTCATGAAATATTAACTGGATTCCAGCCCGAGTAATTGGGATGAATAAATTATTGTCATCGCGTAAGCTGCGGTCCGGCCGGGGGCTTGCTGCGTTGAAGACCGCTTGCCCCTGCACCGTCCGTTGACAGCCGGATTCGTTGGAGAGCGTGCGTGGTTGGTCCGCGCAATGACGATAAATGCCGCAGAATCCGGGGATTGCCGGCGTTTCAGGCCAATCGATGCGATTTTCGAAAGTGGCCGCCTTGTTCAACGCGCAAACCGCTTCATCCTGAGGTTGCCGCGCTGGAAGCATTCGCGTTAACAAATCGATTGCCGGCATTATTTCGACGTTACTGACAACAATATTAAATTTGTTAACCATCCTTTGACGATTCCCCGGCAAACTCCGGCCATCTAACGCCCAATCCGGGTGGGAATGTATCGGGGCTTCCACGATGAATATCTTTCGCGTGCTTGTGCTTGTTGTCGCGCTGATTGCCGGCGGGGCTGCTGCCTATCTATCTTTCAATCCGCCGGCTCCGACGCCGGTTGCGCCGCCGCAGGTGGTCGAGACGATCCCGACGTCCGAGATCCTCGTCGTCTCTGGCGATGTCGGGCCGGGCGCGACGCTGAACGCCGAGAACGTGCGTTGGGAGGAATGGCCGAGCAGCGCCATCAATCCCGCCTTCATCAGCCGCGAGTCGCAGCCTGACGCGATCCAGGAGATCGACGGCACGATCGTGCGCAGCCAGTTCTATGACGGCGAGCCCGTTCGCGACGGCAAGCTGGTGCGCGCCGACAGCGGTTTCATGTCCGCCATCCTGCCGAGCGGCAAGCGCGCGGTTGCGGTTCGCGTCAGCGCGCAGAGCACGGCGGGCGGCTTCATCCTTCCGAACGACCGTGTCGACCTGATCCATACGGTAAACCAGAACAGTGACGCCCAGAGTCGCTTTGTCAGCAAGACGCTGCTGAGCAACATCCGCGTCATGGCCATTGACCAGACGATCGAGGAACAGAACGGCGAGCGCGTCGTGGTCGGCAAGACCGCCACGCTCGAACTGAGCCCGTCCGAGGTCGAACTGGTCGCGTCGGCGGAGAAGCAAGGAAGCCTGTCACTGGCCCTGCGCAGCATGGCCGATATGAACGTTGATGACGCGGCGCGCAAGAAGCGCCGTAGCGGGACGGTTCGTCTCTACAAGTCCGGTAAAGCGGTCTTGGTGACGACATCACAATGACGAACGGCGGCACGAAGCCGAGGAGTGGGAAAATGAAAGCGCAGGTTTTGATTCGCGCCCTGTTGGTTCTGGTATTTGCGTGCACGTTTTTCGGTGGCGCCGATCCAGTTCGGGCCAATGGCACCGAAGCCTATCCGAGATATCTCGACCTTTCCGACGATGCATCGATCAACAACCGGTACGTCCGGGTGGGTCGCTACAAGTCGCTCGTCGTGCAACTGCCGCGTGAAGCCGGCGACGTCCTGGTCTCCAACCCCGAGATCGCCGACGCCGTGCTGCGGACCGCGACCCGGCTTTACGTGATCGGTGTCGAGATCGGCCAGGCCAGCATCTTCCTGTTCGACCGTGCCGGCGAGGAGATCGCCAGCCTCGATATCCAGGTTGACGGCGACCTGTCCGGCCTGCAGCGCATCCTCAACGAGGCGGTGCCGAACGGCAACGTCACGGTCGAGGCCATCAACTCGTCGATTGTCCTGACCGGCAACGTCCCCTCCGCCCTTGATTCCAAGCGCGCGGAAGAAGTCACTGCGCTGGCGCTCGAGAAGGACCAGCTTGCCGGTGGCGGTTTCGCCGCCCGCGGTGAGGTCATAAATCTCCTGACGGTGTCGGGTTCCGACCAGGTCACCCTGAAGGTGACGATCGCGGAAGTTCGCCGCGAGGTGGTCCGCCAGCTCGGCATCAACGGCAGCGCGCTGATCAACAGCGGATCGCTGGGCGTGAGCCTTGTCAATCCGAGCCTGAGCGCGGCCAACTTCGCCAACCTCGTCAGCTCGTCAGTCGACCTCTCCTACACCGGCTCGAATTTCACCCTCGATGCGGTCATCCGGGCCCTTGAAGAAACCAACATGGTCAAGATGCTGGCCGAGCCGACGCTGACCGCGGTTTCGGGTGAATCGGCTTCGTTCCTGGCCGGTGGCGAATATCCTGGCATCCGGTCGGTGTCGCCGGGCAGCATCGAATCTGAATCGTTCGTGACGACCGACGACGCCGGCAATGTCAGTGTCACCCAGACACCGGGAACGCGCCGCGATGACCAGATCGAATATTCCTTCGAGCGTGTCGGTGTCTCGCTGGACTTCCTGCCGGTCGTGCTGTCCGGCGGACGCATCAGCCTGCGGATCCGCGCCGAAGTGTCCGATTTCGTGCTCGACGGTGCAGCACGGCTGCAGGGCGGTTTCGGCCAGGGCTACGTTCTTCCGCCGATCTCCACCCGCAGGGCCCAGACCACGGTCGAAGTGCCTTCCGGCGGCTCGTTCATGATCGGTGGCCTCGTCAAGGAAAACACCCGGCGCGCCATCAACGGCTTCCCTGGCCTGATGCGTATCCCGATCCTGGGCAACCTGTTCTCCAGTAAGGACTTCCAGCGTTCCGAGAGCGAACTGGTGATCATCGTGACGCCCTATCTCGTCAAGCCGGTCGGTCCGAACCAGTTGACCACCCCGACCGAAAACCTCGCGGTGTCGAGCGATGCACGCGGGCTGTTCATGGGCCAGCTGACGCGGACCTATGGCGGTGGCGGCGCGCCTGACGGCAAGAGCTACCGGGGACCCATCGGGTTCGACTTCTGAACAAGCGGGAATGAGTGAGGACATGACTATGAACAGATACATTCACGGCAGTGGCCCCGCCCGCAAGCGGCACCTGGGTTTCGCCGTCGGCATGGTGATGGCTGCCGGCCTGCTCGCAGGATGCCAGCAGACGGCCAGCACGGAAGTCGCGCTCTATGACCAGGACTATACGCGGCGTCATCCGATCCTCGTGTCGGAGGAACCGCAGGTCATGGATATCCAGGTCGGCATGCGTGTGACCAGGCTCTCTCCGGAGATCCAGCGGCGGATGCGCAGCTTCGTCGTGGACTATCGCCGCACCGGCACCGGTTCGATCACGATCCAGGTTCCCAGCGGCTCGGCCAACGAAGTCGCCGCGGTATCCGCCGGCCGGTCTGCCGGCCAGACGCTCCGCAAGCTCGGTGTTCCGGCAGGGCGCATCCGGGTCGCGCCTTACAAGGTCGATGATCACGGCAAGGTCGCACCGGTCCGCCTCGCTTTCCTCAAGCTGAAGGCCCATGCACCTCAGTGCGGCATCTGGCCGGAGGATATCGGTCGCACGACGACCGATCGCAGCTACTACAATTTCGGTTGTGCTCAGCAGCAGAACCTGGCGGCGATGATCGAGAATCCGGCGGACCTGGTCCGGCCTCGTGACATGACTGCGGCCGATGGCGCGCAGCGCGCCAGGGTGATCGACCAGTACCGTGACGGTCAGGATTCCACGTCGGATCTGCCCGTCAGAGAATCAGCATCCAATTTGTGAGGCAGTCATGACCAATCTCGCGATGACCGAAGAAAATGCTGCCGAAGAGCCGACAATCGATTCCTCGGCGAAAGATGCCCGGCCGATCCCGCGCATCACGATCCAGGCCTTCTGCGACACGCCTGAAGTGGCCGGCACGATCGAAATGGCGGCGAACGACCGCCGCATGGCGCGCGCCCACGTCAAGGTGCACACCGGCGGTCTGAACGCCGCGATGGAGTTCTATTCTTCGGCGCCTACGCCGAACCTGATCGTCATCGAGAGCCGGATACCGCCAAGCGAACTGATAGGCCAGCTCAGCGGCCTGGCTGACGTCTGCGACGCGGGCACCAAAGTGATGATCATCGGCCACAGCAACGATGTCTCGACCTACCGGGAGCTGCTGCGTCGCGGTGTCAGCGAATATCTCGTGACACCCCTCGACGTGATGTCGCTGATCGGATCGATCTCCGAGATCTATCACGAGGAAGGTACCGAAAAGCTTGGCCAGATGTATGCCTTCATCGGCGCCAAGGGCGGTGTCGGCTCGTCGACCATCGCTCACAACGTTGCCTGGACGATGGCCCAGGTCTTCGGTTCCGACGTGACACTGGCCGACCTTGACCTGCCGTTCGGCACAGCCGGTCTCGATTTCAACCAGGACCCGACCCAGGGTATCGCGGACGCGGTTGCCGGATCCGACCGTCTTGACGAGGTGCTGCTCGACCGGCTGCTCGCCAAGTGCGAGGAACATCTGAGCCTGCTGGCGGCGCCGGCCTCGCTCGAAAAGTCTTACGACTTCGACGAGACATCGTTTGATACCGTGCTCGACGTGGTGCAGTCGAACGTGCCGTCCGTCGTGCTCGACGTGCCGCACCTGTGGACGTCGTGGGCGAAGAAGACGCTGCTCGCGGCCGACGAGATCGTCATCACGGCGGCTCCGGACCTCGCCAACCTGCGGAACGCCAAGAACATGATCGACATGCTCAAGCAGTCGCGTCCGAATGATGTTCCGCCGAAGCTCGTGCTCAACCAGGTCGGCGTGCCGAAGCGTCCGGAAATCAAGCCCGACGATTTCGCTGCCGCTCTGCAACTGGAGCCGATCGCGGTGATCCACTTCGATCCGCTGCTGTTCGGAACCGCTGCGAACAACGGTCAGATGATCGCCGAGGCGTCGGCCAAGACCAATGTGTCGGACACTTTTGCCGATGTCGCGCAGATCATCACCGGGCGCAAGGAACTGAAGCGGGCACGCAAGGGCTCGGTGAGCCTGGCTCCGCTTCTGGACAAGCTGAAGTCGAAGAAATCCAAGTAGGTTTAGGAGTCGGTCCTCATGTTCGGAAAACGTACCGGAGGCGTTGCCGAAAAGGCGCCTGTTGTCGAGCCAACCGCGCCCGAGCAGGCAGCCCCTGCCAAGGCTCCGGCCGCGCCGGCGCCTTCTGCAGCGTCAGCTCCGCCGCCTGAAGCAAAGGCGCCGGAGAAGCGGTCTGCCGCCCCCCAGCCGAAATCGGGCAAGGGCCGGAAGACCGAGGAATATTATGACGTCAAGACGCAGATCTTCGGCGCGCTGATCGACACGATCGACCTCTCGCAGCTTGCCCGGATGGACACCGAGCAGGCGCGCGAGGAAATCCGCGATATCGTCAACGACATCATCACGGTGAAGAATGTCGTGATGTCGATTTCCGAGCAGGAGGAACTGCTCGACGACATCTGTAACGACGTGCTCGGCTACGGTCCCCTGGAGCCGCTTCTCGCTCGCGACGACATCGCCGATATCATGGTCAACGGCGCCAACACGACGTTCATCGAAGTGAACGGCAAGGTCGAGGAAACGGAAGTCCGTTTCCGCGACAATGGCCAGCTTCTCAACATCTGTCAGCGCATCGTGAGCCAGGTCGGCAGGCGAGTCGACGAAGCCAGCCCCATCTGTGACGCCCGTCTGCCCGACGGCTCCCGTGTCAACGTCATCGCACCGCCGCTGGCGATCGATGGGCCGGCACTGACAATTCGTAAGTTCAAGAAGGACAAGCTGACCCTCGACCAGCTCGTCAATTTCGGATCCATCACGCCGGAGGGCGCGACGATCCTCCAGATCATCGGGCGCGTCCGTTGTAACGTCATCATCTCCGGCGGTACCGGTTCCGGTAAGACGACGCTGCTCAACTGTCTGACCCGCTACATCGACCACGACGAGCGCATCATCACCTGCGAGGACTCCGCGGAACTCCAGCTGCAGCAGCCTCACGTCGTCCGTCTCGAAACGCGTCCGCCCAACCTTGAGGGCGAGGGCACGGTGACGATGACCGACCTCGTCAAGAACTGCCTGCGTATGCGCCCTGAACGCATCATCGTCGGTGAGGTGCGTGGCCCGGAGGTCTTCGACTTGCTCCAGGCCATGAACACCGGCCACGACGGATCGATGGGTACGATTCACTCCAACAGCCCGCGCGAATGCCTGAAGCGTATGGAATCGATGATCGCCATGGGCGGCTTCAACCTTCCGGCCCGCACGGTGCGCGAAATCATCTGCGGCTCGGTCGACGTCATCATCCAGGCCTCGCGCCTGCGTGACGGTTCCAGGCGCATCACCCACGTTACCGAGGTGATCGGCATGGAAGGCGACGTCGTCATCACGCAGGACCTGTTCGTCTACGAGATGCAGGGCGAAGACGCCCAGGGCAAGGTTCTCGGACGTCACCGTTCGACCGGTATCGGTCGCCCGGCCTTCTGGGATCGCGCCCGCTACTTCGGCGAGGAGCAGCGTCTGGCGGCTGCGCTGGATGCGGCCGAGGTCGACGAACCGCCTGCGAACTGATTGAGAACGGGCGGCGCCCGCATCCGGTCGCCGCTCCCTGTTGAACCAAGCAAGGCATGATCGCCGGAGTTACGACATGATTTCTTCATCTGGTGCTCAAATCGCGATGATCGCGCTCGGCGCGCTGTCCTTGGTCGGCGTCGTGTTCGCCTTCATGTATCCGACCGGCGACAAGCGCGGAAAGAGGCGGATCGAATTGGCCGCATCGGGCCGTACCGCCGCCGACCGCTCGGCGGCGAACGACGAGGTGCGCCGGAAGAAGAACGTCGAATCGACCCTGAAGGACATCGAGGCGCAACAGCGGCAGAAGAAGCGCGGCGCCACCACGCTGACCCAGCGCATGCGCCAGGCCGGGCTCGAATGGACGAAGAACACCTATTGGGTGATCTGCTCCGTCGTCGGCGTCGTCGCCGTGCTCTTCAACCTCTCCGTCGCCGGAATGCCACTGCCTTACGCCGCTGCGTTCGGTCTGGCTGCCGGGCTCCTTCTTCCTTACGGCTTCGTCAACCTGAAGCGCCGCAAGCGGTTCAAGGCCTTTTCGGAAGAGTTCCCAAACGGCCTCGACGTCATCGTCCGCGGCGTCAAGGCAGGCCTGCCGCTGGTCGATTGCATGAAGGTGATCGCCCAGGAAGCCAAGGAACCGGTCTGCTCGGAATTCCGCGAAATCATCGAGGACCAGACGCTCGGTCTGCCGATGGATGAGGCCGTCATGCGCCTGCAGGCTCGCATGCCGATTTCCGAGGCGCGTTTCTTCGCCATCGTGATCGCCATCCAGTCGCGCACCGGCGGTTCGCTTTCCGAAGCACTTTCGAACCTGTCGCACGTCCTGCGCGAGCGCAAGAAGATGCAGGGCAAGATCAAGGCCATGAGTGCGGAAGCCAAGGCGTCGGCCGGCATCATCGGCGCGCTGCCGGTTGTCGTGGCGGTGCTCGTCTACATCACCACGCCCGATTACATCCTCCTGCTGTTCACGACCGAGACCGGCAACAATGCCCTTTTCGGCTCGGCGATCTGGATGATGATGGGCGTCGCCGTCATGAAGAAAATGATCAACTTCGACTTCTAAGGATTGACCGATGGAGTTCTTCACAGAGCCGACAGCACTGACCGCGGTCTTCGCAGCAGTCGCGGTTTTCTCCGGAATTCTGACCGTCGCATGGCCCTATCTTGCCAGCGACAAGCTGGGCGACCGGATGAAGGCGGTATCCAGCGAACGCGAGCGCATCCGTGCCCGCGAGCGCGCCCGGCTTGAAGCCGAGAAGGGCAAGACATCCCTGAAGACGGAGCCGAAGAAGGTCTTCAAGAGGATCGTCGACCAGCTCAACCTGGCCAACCAGGACAGCGGCCCGATCGTCGAGCAGCTCAACATGGCCGGATTCCGCGGCCAGGGCCCGGTCTTCACCTTCCTTGCCTTCCGGATCATCATGCCGATCGTCCTGTTCATCGGCGCGGTCTTCTACCTGTTCGTCGTCTACCAGGGTGAACAGACCTTCATGATGAAACTTGTCATCGCGCTGGGTGCCGCATATGCCGGCTACTACGCGCCGGGCGTCTACATCAAGAACATCATCAGCAAGCGCCAGCTTACGATCCGCAGGGCCTGGCCCGATGCACTCGACCTCATGCTGATCTGCGTGGAATCCGGCATGGCAATCGAATCCGCGTTCCGCAAGGTGTCGGAGGAGATCGGCGCCCAGTCGGTGCCGCTCGCCGAGGAACTGAGCCTCACCACCGCCGAACTGTCGTACCTCCAGGACCGGCGCAAGGCTTACGAAAATCTTGGCAAGCGCACGGGCCTCGACGGCGTCAAGGCCGTCGTGACCAGCCTTATCCAGTCGGAGCGCTACGGTACCCCGGTCGCCACCGCACTGCGCGTCCTCGCCCAGGAGAATCGCGACATGCGCATGCTGGAGGCGGAAAAGAAGGCTGCCGCCCTGCCGCCGAAGCTGACGGTGCCGATGATCCTGTTCTTCCTGCCGGTGCTGTTCATCGTCATCATCACCCCGGCGTTCATCCAGATCAACAACCTCTGACGGAAGGCGATCGGGCTTCCCCCAAGGAACCGGAGAGCCGACCACCAAAACGAAACCCTCCGCGGCGATGCCGCGGCGGGTTTTCGATTTTCGTGCCTTCGATTTTCGTGCCGATGCCGGTCAGCCGGGACCCTGAACGGTCAGCGCCCGGAATTGCGCGATC
>DATHRP010000468.1:0-4013 GCA_035465195.1 Afifellaceae bacterium
TGATGGTGACCGGCGTGTCGATGATGTTCAGCGTGCACGCTTCCTCGCACGGCGCCGGACAGATGCGACCGGTGAATTCCGGGAAATTGTTGGTCGAATGCAGGTTACGGATCGCCTCTTCCCAATTGCCGTCATAGACGAGATCGTTCCAGTCGGGGATCTGGTTGTTGACCGGACAGCCGGTGTGACAATACGGGATGCCGCAATCCATGCAGCGCGCCGCCTGGTTTTTGGTGCCGTCCTCCGAAAGCGGAATGACGAATTCCCGGTAGTTGCGAATCCGGTCGGCGGCCGGGCGGTAGCGCCGCTCCTGCCGGTCGATCTCCAGGAAACCCGTGACCTTTCCCATCGTCTGCTCTCCGTCCGGATTCCTACTCGGCGGCGGCGGACTGGGTCCGCGCCTGCTCCATTTCCATCAGCGCCCGGCGGTATTCGACCGGCATGATCTTGACGAACCTGGGCCGATATTCGTCCCAGTTCTCCAGAATCTGCCGGGCACGCTCGGAGCCGGTGTAGTGGCGATGATTGGAGATCAGCTGGTAGAGCCGCTCCTCGTCATGGCCGGTCATGTCGGACGTGACGTCGACACGGCCATGGTGCTCGATGTCACCGCCGTGGTGATGCAGCGCCTCCATGAGGTCGTCTTCCTCCGGAACCGGCTCGAGATCGACCATGGCGAGATTGCACCGTTCGGCGAAATTTCCGGCCTCGTCCAGGACGTAGGCAATTCCGCCTGACATGCCGGCTGCGAAATTGCGGCCGGTCTGGCCGATGACCACGACCACTCCGCCGGTCATGTATTCGCAGCCGTGGTCGCCGACGCCTTCGACGACGGCGACGGCGCCCGAATTGCGCACGGCGAACCGTTCGCCGGCGACGCCGCTGAAGTAGCACTCACCGTCGATGGCGCCGTAGAGAACCGTATTGCCGACGATGATCGACTTGTCGGGCACGATCTTCGTCGCTGCCTTCGGCGGATAGACGATGATGCGGCCGCCCGACAGTCCCTTGCCGACATAGTCGTTGGCGTCGCCCTCGAGTTCCATGGTCACCCCGTTGGCGAGCCATGCGCCGAAGCTCTGTCCGGCAGTGCCCTTGAGCGAAATATGAATGCTCTCGTCGGGCAGGCCGACCGCGCCGTGATGAGCGGCGATCTCGCCTGACAGCATGGCGCCGGCGGTCCGGTCGGTGTTGCCGATCTCCATCTCGATCTTGACCGGGGTGCCGTCGTGGATGGCAGGCCTGGCCTGTTCGATCAGGCCGCGGTCGAGGATCTCGTGGATGTGGTGATGCTGCCGCTCGGAATTGAAGAGCTCCTTCGGATCCTCGTAATGCGGCTTGTAGAACAGCCGCGAGAAATCCAGTCCGTTCGCCTTCCAGTGCCGGATAGCCGCGTTGCGGTCGAGCATGTGGATCTGGCCGATCATCTCGTCCACGGTGCGGAAGCCCATCTGCGCCATCAGTCCGCGCATTTCCTCCGCGATGAAGAAGAAATAGTTGATGACATGCTCCGGCGCACCGGTGAAGCGCTTGCGCAGTACCGGATCCTGGGTGGCGATGCCGACCGGGCAGGTGTTGAGGTGGCACTTGCGCATCATGATGCAGCCGGCCGCGATCAGCGGAGCCGTCGCGAAACCGAACTCATCGGCGCCGAGCAGGGCACCCACCACGACGTCGCGGCCGGTGCGCACGCCGCCGTCGACCTGGACGGCGATCCGCGACCTCAGTCCGTTTTCCACCAGCGTCTGGTGCGTCTCGGCGAGGCCGATCTCCCACGGGCTGCCGGCATGCTTGATCGAGGTCAGCGGGCTCGCGCCGGTTCCGCCTTCGAAGCCGGCGATAGTGACATGGTCGGCGCGCGCCTTGGCGACGCCTGCGGCAACTGTCCCGACACCGACCTCCGATCCCAGCTTCACGGAGATGTCGGCGCGCGGATTGACGTTCTTCAGGTCGAAGATCAGCTGTGCCAGATCCTCGATCGAATAGATATCGTGGTGCGGCGGTGGCGAGATCAGGCCGACGCCGGGCGTGGAATGGCGCACCTTGGCGATCACCGCGTCGACCTTGTGGCCCGGCAGCTGCCCGCCTTCGCCGGGTTTTGCGCCCTGGACCATCTTGATCTGGATCATGTCAGAATTGGCAAGGTATTCCGCCGTCACGCCGAAGCGGCCGGAAGCGACCTGCTTGATGGCGGAGCGCATGGAATCGCCGTTCGGCAGCGGCACGAACCGGTCCGGCTCCTCGCCGCCCTCGCCGGTGTTCGACTTGCCGCCGATGCGGTTCATGGCGATCGCCAGCGTGGTATGCGCCTCGCGGCTGATGGAGCCGAACGACATGGCGCCCGTGGAGAAGCGCTTGACGATCGTCTCGGCCGGCTCGACCTCCTCGACCGGCACGGGTTGGCGGCCGTCCTCTTCCGCGCTCTTGATGCGGAACAGGCCGCGCAGGGTCAGCAACCGCTCGTTCTGCTCGTTAATGGCCTTCGCGAAATTCCGGTATTCGTCGGGCAGGTTGCCGCGCACTGCATGCTGCAGCGAAGAGACGACGGGCGACGTCCAGGCATGGGCCTCTCCGCGCACGCGCTGTGCATATTCGCCGCCGACTTCGAGCGCCGTGCGCAGGACCGGAGACTCGCCGACGGCATCGCTGTGCCGGCGCACGGTTTCCTCGGCGATCTCCTTCAGGCCAACGCCCTCCACGGTGGTTGCCGTTCCGGTGAAGAACTCCTTCACGAAGGCCGTGGACAGGCCGACGGCATCGAAGATCTGCGCGCCGCAATAGGACTGGTATGTGGAAATGCCCATCTTGGACATAACCTTGAGCAGGCCCTTGCCAATCGACTTGATGTAGCGCTGCACCACCTCAGTCTCGTCGACGACGTCCGGGAACGCGCCGGCGGCGTGCTGGTTAAGCAGCGTCTTGAATGCGAGATACGGGTTGATCGCCTCAGCGCCATAGCCAGCGAGCACACAGAAATGGTGCACCTCGCGGGCCTCGCCGGTCTCCACGACGATGCCGACGGACGTACGAAGGCCGCGGCGGATCAGGTGGTGGTGGACCGCGGCGGTCGCCAGCAGGGCAGGGATCGCCACCCGGTTGGCCGTCACCAGCCGGTCGGACAGGATGACGATGTTGTATCCGTCGAGGACCGCCTTCTCGGCGCGTTCGCACAGCCGATGGATGGCGAACTCCATGCCCGTGGCACCCTTGTCCGCGCTATAAGTGATGTCGAGCGTCTTGGTCTGGAAGGCATTGTCGGCGATATCGCCGATGGCGCGGATCTTCTCCAGGTCCTCGTTGGTGAGGATCGGTTGGCGCACTTCCAGGCGCTTGCTCTCCGACAGGCCTTCAAGATCGAACAGGTTCGGCCGCGGCCCGATGAAGGAGACTAGGCTCATGACGATTTCCTCGCGGATCGGATCGATCGGCGGGTTCGTCACCTGGGCGAAGTTCTGCTTGAAATAGGTGTAGAGCAGCTTGGCCTTGTCGGAGAGCACCGAGACCGGTGTGTCGGTGCCCATCGAGCCGACCGCCTCCTGGCCGGTCGTCGCCATCGGCGCCATAAGCAGCTTGAGATCTTCCTGAGTGTAGCCGAAGGCCTGCTGGCAATCGAGCAGGTCGGCGTTGGTCGCCGGCGCGCTGGTCGCCACCGACGGCAAATCCTCCAGGACGATCTGCGTCTTGCTCAGCCAGCGGCCATAGGGGTTGGCGCCGGCAAGGCGGGCCTTCAACTCGGCATCGTCGATGATGCGGCCTTCTTCAAGGTCGATCAGCAGCATCTTGCCAGGCTGGAGGCGCCACTTGCGGGTGATTTCTTCTTCTTCGAACGGCAGCACGCCGCTTTCCGAAGCGAGCACAACGAGATCGTCCTTGGTCGTGCAATAGCGCGCCGGTCGCAGGCCGTTACGATCAAGGCACGCGCCGATCTGGCGGCCATCGGTAAAGCACACGGCAGCAGGGCCGTCCCACGGCTCCATCAGGGCGGCGTGGTATTCGTAAAACGCGCGGCGGGC
>DATHRP010000469.1:0-6581 GCA_035465195.1 Afifellaceae bacterium
AGCCGGCGACGTGGTAGTTGAAGGTCGGGTAAGCGCCGAGGGACGTGACGACCGGCGTACCCTCGCTCACCAGCATGCGATTCAGATAGCCGAGCAGCGCGTCGATGCCCTCGCCGACGACGATGTTGTCCGGCTTCACGCCGTGCAGGCGGGCAAGCGCGTACTTCAGATCATGGTTCTCCGGATCGGCATATTGCCAGACCTCCGCCGCCGCCTTCGCCATCGCGGCGATCGCCTTCGGCGAAGGGCCGAAGACGCTCTCGTTGGCGCCGATGCGGGCGCGGAACGGGGCGCCCCTCGCCCGCTCCTGGGTTTCCGGACCGACGAAGGGGACGCTCGCGGGCAGCGAGCGCACCAGAGGCGTGTAGATCGGGGCGGACATGGATTTCCTCGAAACGCGTTATTGCCGGCAGGCAGATAGGCAAAAGTTCCGCGGATTTGCAATCGCCGTCAATCGATCAGGACACACCGGAAATCGTTGACGTTGGTCTGGGTCGCGCCGGTGATCACCGCATCGCCGATCGCCTCGAAGAAGCCGCCGGCATCGTTGTCGGCCAGGCTGGCCGCCGCGTCGAGCCCCTGTTCCTTTGCACGCTCCAGCGTTTCCGGAACGACGATCGCACCGGCCACGTCGCCGCCGTCGGAGCCCGGCGCGCCGTCCGCGCCGTCGGTGTCGCAGGCGATCGCGGCGATGCGCGGGTCGCCGCCCAGCGCGAGCGCCAGTCCGAGCGCAAATTCCCGGTTGGGGCCGCCCCTGCCCTCGCCGCGGATCGTCACGGTCAGTTCGCCGCCGGAGAGGATCGCGATCCGACTGCCCTCGCCTGCGTGCTTCCGGGCAAGCCCGGCATGCTCTGCACCGACGGTACGCGCCTCGCCTTCAAGGTCGTCGCCGAGCATGATGGTCCGGTAGCCGGCCTTTCCCAGTTCGGTTTCCGCGGCCGCCAGCATCTCCGCCGGGCGGGCGATCATGCGGTAATCGGCATTTGCGAGGCGCGGATCGCCGGGCTTCGGCGTTTCCTCCTCCGCCGCCTGAAGGTGCCGGATAACGGCTCCCGGCTGGTCGATCCGGTATTTCGCCAGGATCGCGCGGGCGTCGGCGAAGGTGGACGGGTCGGCCACAGTCGGCCCGGATGCGATCGCCTCCGGATCGTCGCCCGGCACGTCGGAGATCGCCAGCGTGACGATCGGCGCCGGATGGGCGGCAACGGCCAGCCGGCCGCCCTTGATCGCCGAGAGATGGCGGCGCACGCAGTTGATCTCGGTGATAGTCGCGCCACTCCTGAGAAGCGCCCTCGTGACGGCCTGCTTGTCGGAAAGTGTCAGGCCGGGCGCGGGCGCGGCCATCAGCGCGGACCCGCCGCCCGACAGCAGGAACAGCACGAGATCGTCAGGTCCGGACGAGCGCGCCAGGTCCAGCATGCGCTGCGCCGCCCGCTCGCTCGCCTCGTCGGGCACGGGATGGCCGGCCTCGAGCACCTCGATGCGCTCGGTCGGCAGGGCGTAGTCGTGGCGGGTGACGACGGCGCCCGACAACGGCCCTTCCCAGTTCGCTTCAAGCGCCCGCGCCATGGCGGCCGCCGCCTTGCCGGCGCCGGTGACGATCAGCCTGCCCTTCGGCGGCTCAGGCAGATATTTCGGCACGCAGACCTCCGGGCGCGCCGTCGCCACGGCTGCATCGAAGGCGCGGCGCAACAAGTCGCGACGCGGATCGTCGCCTGCCGTCATGGCCGGCTACGCCACTTCGTGGTTGGCCATGATCTCCAGCGCGCGGACGATCGCGGAATGATCCCAGGCCGCGCCGCCGTTGGCGCTGCAGGCGTTGAAGAGCTCCTGCGCGGTCGCCGTGTTGGGCAGGCTGACGCCGAGCGACTTCGCGCCCTGCAGGGCCAGGTTCAGGTCCTTCTGGTGCAGTTCGATGCGGAAACCCGGATCGAAAGTGCGCTTGATCATCCGCTCGCCGTGGATCTCCAGGATCTTCGAGGAGGCGAGCCCGCCCATCAGCGCCTGGCGCACCTTGGCCGGATCGGCGCCGGCCTTGGAGGCGAAGAGCAGCGCCTCGCCGACCGCCTCGATGGTGAGCGCGACGACGATCTGGTTGGCGACCTTGGTGGTCTGGCCGACGCCGTTCTCGCCGACCAGGGTGATGTTCTGGCCCATCTTCTCGAACACCGGCTTCGCCCGGTCGAAGGCCGCCTGTTCGCCGCCGACCATGATGGTGAGCGAGGCAGCCTTGGCGCCGACCTCGCCGCCGGAGACCGGCGCGTCGAGATAGTCGCAGCCGAGCGCGTTGATACGTTCGGCGAACGTCTTCGTCTCGATCGGCGAGATCGAGCTCATGTCGATGACGAGCTTGCCCTTCGATAGCCCCTCGGCAACGCCGTTTTCCCCGAACAGCACTTCGGCGACCTGCGGCGTATCGGGCACGATGGTGATGATAATGTCGGAGGCCTCGGCGACAGCCTTCGCATTGTCGAGAACGCTCAGGCCCTTGTCGAGCAGGTCTTGCGGCGCCGGGGTTCGATGAACGGTGGTCGCAACCTCGTATCCGGCGTCGAGCAGGTGCCCGGCCATCGGCCGGCCCATGATGCCGATGCCGAGAAATCCGATCTTTTCCATGTCTCTCTCCCTCGTTCGCCGGGCAGGCCCCGGCCGGTTTTCGAACAGGTCCAGGTTCTGATAGCCAATCCGGCGCGGAAAAGCGAACGCAGACGACAGGGATTTCCGGTCAGCCTACTTCGCTCTGATTTTTCCAGGCGGCGTAGAGATCGTCGTCGCTTTCCGGCTGGTGGGAATAGACAAGCAACGTGGCGTCGATCGGCATCCAGGGCTGGGCGCTCGCTGTCCAGATGTGGCCGACCGGTCGGAGCCACGCGCGGTCGTCGAGGGTACCTGCCTTGATTGTGACGGCTTCGGCGTCCGGCCGGTCATGCATGATGCGGGAGCCGCAGGTCGGGCATAAGCGGCAATGGGCCTCCGTCGGCTTGCCCTTGTCGCGGATCCAGTACTTCATCGCCGCCATGTCGATGTCGACATCGCTCCGCCTCACGCGGAGCGATATGCCGAACGCCGAGGACGACTGACGCTGGCACTCGGAGCAATGGCAGCAATAGAGAGTCAGCGGCCAGCCGGTGATGCGATATCGCACCTTGCCGCACTGGCAGCCGCCGGCGAGCGGCAAAGGCGGCGTGGTCATCGCCGATTTCTCCTGTCACATGTTCGGATAAACCGGCCCCTCGCCGCCCTGCGGCACGGTCCAGTTGATGTTCTGGTTCGGGTCCTTGATGTCGCAGGTCTTGCAGTGGACGCAGTTCTGCGCGTTGATCACGAAGCGCGGCTCGGCGCCGGTCTCGTCCCACTCGTAGACGGCTGCCGGGCAATAGCGCTGCGACGGGCCGGCATAGACGTCGTGCTCGCTCGCCTTCTGCAGGTGCATGTCCTTGACCTTGAGATGGACCGGCTGGTCCTCCTCGTGGTTGGTGTTGGACAGGAACACCGAGGAGAGCCGGTCGAAGGTGAGCGTCCCGTCGGGCTTCGGATAGTCGATCTTCCTGCATTCGGCGGCGGGCTTCAGGGTCTCGTGGTCCGGCTTGCCGTGCTTCAGGGTGCCGAACAGCGAAAAGCCGAACAGGTCGTTGGTCCACATGTCGAAGCCGCCGAGCGCTATGCCGACGATCGTGCCGTACCGCGACCAGAGCGGCTTGACGTTACGCACCTTCTTCAGGTCCTTGCCGATAGCGGACGTGCGCCAGGCCGCCTCGTAGCTCTCCAGCGTGTCGTTCGCCCGTCCCGCCTTCAGCGCTTGCGCCGCATGCTCCGCCGCCAGCATGCCGGACAGCATGGCATTGTGGCTGCCCTTGATGCGCGGCACGTTGACGAAGCCGGCGGAACATCCGATCAGCGCCCCGCCCGGGAAGGCGAGCTTCGGCACCGACTGGTAGCCGCCCTCGGTGATGGCGCGGGCTCCGTAGGCGATGCGGCGGCCGCCCTCGAAGGTATCGGCGACCATCGGATGGGTCTTGAAGCGCTGGAACTCCTCGAACGGCGAGAGATAGGGGTTCCGGTAGTTCAGGTGCAGTACGAAACCGACGGAGATCAGGTTGTCGTCGAAATGATAGAGGAACGAGCCGCCGCCGGTGCGCATGTCGAGCGGCCAGCCGAAGGAATGCTGCACCAGTCCCGGCCTGTGCTTCGCGGCATCGATCTCCCATAGCTCCTTCAGCCCGATGCCGAACTTCGGATAGTCGCTGTCCTCATCGAGCCCGTACTTGGCAATGAGCTGCTTGGCCAGCGAACCACGCACGCCCTCGCCGATCAGTACATATTTGCCGAGGAGCGCCATGCCGCGCTGGTAGGCGGGCCCGTGCTCGCCGGAGCGGGTGATGCCCATGTCGCCGGTGGCGACGCCGGTCACCGCGCCGTCGTCGTCGGTGATCAGTTCTGCTGCCGCGAAGCCCGGATAGATCTCGACGCCGAGCGCTTCCGCCTTTTCGGCGAGCCAGCGGCAGACATTGCCGAGCGAGACGACATAGTTGCCGTGATTGTTCATCAGCGGCGGCATCAGGAAATTCGGCAGGCGCAGGCCGCCTGCGGGCCCCAGCATCAGGAACCGGTCCTCGGTCACCTGCGTCTTCACCGGACAGCCTTCGTCTTCGCGCCAGTCCGGCAGCAGCCGGTCGAGCCCGACCGGGTCGATCACCGCGCCGGACAGGATATGCGCACCGACCTCCGCGCCCTTCTCCAGGACGACGACGGAGAGGCTATCGTCGAGCTGCTTCAGCCGGATCGCCGCCGACAGGCCGGCCGGGCCGGCGCCGACGATGACGACGTCATATTCCATGCTTTCGCGCTCGGGCAGCGCTTCATTATCTCCGTCCGACACGATTTTCCCCTCCGTCCGCTGCGGTTCGTTCGATCTAACCATATATCCGGCTCCGGATCGCGGCGCAAAATGCCCTGTTCAGAACAATGTCCGGAATAGTGGATTAGCGTCTGTGGCCTTCCCCTGACGTGAACGTCAAATCGCTGCGTTTATCCACTACCCGGTTCCGGCATCGATCCGTCGCGCCGTAACGCCTTCACGCCTCGCACGGTTTGTGAGATGAAGGATCATGGACGAGATGCCGTCAGAACGATCCGACGATCCCGCGTCGATCCTGCGCTTCTACAGCGACAGCGGCGTCGACCAGGCGCTTTCGGAAGCGCCGGTCGACCGCTTCGCCCAGTCGGAAGCGGAAAAGGCGATGCAGGCCGAACGCAGGGCGGAGCGGCGCCAGGCCGAGCACAGGCCGTCGAAGCCTGCCGCGCCCGCCGACCGCCGGCGGCAGGACCGGACCACTCCGCAGGCACCGGCGGCGCCCGTCACCGTCGCCATACCGTCCGAAGGCGCCGTGATGGCGGCGCGCGAAGCCGCCGCTTCGGCCGCCACCCTGGACGAGTTGAAGTCGATCCTGGAGACCTTCGAGGGCTGCAACCTGCGCAACACGGCGACCAACCTCGTCTTCGCCGACGGCAATCCGGAAGGCCGGGTGATGATGATCGGCGAGGCGCCGGGCCGCGACGAGGACCTGCAGGGCCTGCCGTTCGTCGGCCGCTCCGGCCAGTTGCTCGACCGGATGCTGAGGGCGATCGGGCTCGACCGGAGCACGGTCTACATCGCCAACACGGTGCCGTGGAGACCGCCCGGCAACCGCACGCCGACGCCGCAGGAGACGGAGATCTGCCGGCCGTTCATCGAGCGCCAGATCGCGCTCGCCGATCCCGATATCCTTGTCCTGCTCGGCGGCGCCGCCGCCAAGCAGATGCTGCAGACGACGGAGGGCATCCTGAGGCTGCGCGGCAAATGGCGGCCGTTCCACAGCGGCAACCGGGAAATCCGGGCGCTGGCGACGCTCCACCCGGCCTATCTGCTGCGCCGGCCGCTGGAGAAGCGCCTTGCCTGGCGCGACATGCTGGCGCTGAAGCGGGCGCTTGAGGAACCGGTCTGAATCCGGCGCGGGCACGCCGACAAATCCGAATCCGGCAAATAAGTTTCGTCCAGAGGGTGCAATCGTCGGCGAAGTTGTTATGTTGTCGGTTATCGAGGCCCGCCGATCCGGCGCGCCGTCAATCTCTCTGCGCCCATCCTTACACGATGTAGCCGACTCAAAGGTCAGGAAAGCAATTGCACGTTATCGTCCGCGACAACAATATCGATCAAGCTCTACGCGTCCTCAAGAAGAAGATGCAGCGTGAAGGCATCTTCCGCGAAATGAAGGCAAGACGGTCCTACGAAAAACCCTCCGAAAAGCGCAATCGCGAACGCGGCGAAGCGATCCGCCGCGGCCGCAAGGCAGCACGAAAGCTGGCCCAGCGCGAAGGCCTTTTGCCGAGCCGCAAGCCGAAACCGGATGCCCGCCGGCCAGGCGGGCGATCGTAGCCGCAAAACGCGCGGCACGGCTCTCCAAATTCCTGAATGATGATCGCCCGGCATCCGCTGTGCCGGCTCGATGGTACAAGCCCGCGTCGGTCAAGGGCCGGAAACGGACGGTTCTGCTTGTGGAAAGCCGGGCGCCGATAGAGAATAAGGCCGGTCCCGGCAAACA
>DATHRP010000470.1:0-2863 GCA_035465195.1 Afifellaceae bacterium
GGATCAGACTGTCGGGAATTCGCTCAGATCAGACCAACCGACGTGAGCGAGCGGGTCATCGCGTCGCGGTCGAACGGCTTCATCAACTGGCCGTTGGCGCCGTGGCGGATGGCGGCGGCCATCTTCATCGGGTCGTTTTCCAGCGTACAGTAGAGAATGGTCGGCTTGTTGCCGCCGGGCAGCTTGCGGATCTCGGCCATCAGCCGCGTCGAATCGACATCCGGCATGGCCCAGTCGACGATGATCGAATCGGGCATCGATTCGGCGCACATCTTCAGCGCCTCTTCGCTGTTCTCCGCCTCGGTTGCCTCGTAGCCGAAATCCTTCAGGATTCGCTTGGCGACTTTCCGAATCGAGCTGGAATCATCGACGATCAGACACTGCTTCATCGGCTTTCCGCATTTTCCGCCGGATGAAGTCGTCCGGCATCGCTGTTTCGATGCCGTGCACTATCCCAAAAGAAGGTTATGAACGCGTCAATCGCTATGGTTAACGGATCGCCGCCTCGGCTCCCCCCTCCCCGCCGGCAATTGCCTGGCTGGTCGCCGAGCGGGCGCCGAGCACCACGCGGTTTTCCTCCTCCGAGGCGGTGATCGCCATGTTCGAGGCCCGTGCCAGGAGCGCCGTATAGAGCGGCTGCACCGAATGGGCGTCGAGCGGGTTCGGCTTGGCGCCGGCGGTGATCACCTCGCGCACGCCGGCCGCGCATTTCGCCCGGTCGCCCTCCGCGACGATCCGCATGACCGTTTCGTCCTCGCTGCGTTCGGCGGTGACCTTTATCACGCCGCCGCGGGCAACGGCGTTTGCGGCGATGATCAGCAGGTTGAGCAGTAACTTGGCCTCGTGCTTGCCAAGCATCGGCGCCTTGACCTGCCAGTCGAGCTCGGCCTTCTCGCGTTCCAGATAGTTTGCCGCGCACCGCCCGGCATCCATCATGTCGATCTCGGCGCCGGCACCGCCGGAGGCGCCGAACGCGAGGCGGGCGAACTGAAGCTTGGCGGATGCCTGGCCCGAACTCTTCTTGATCAGGTCCATGGCGAACTCGCGCATGCTCTCGTCCTTCTCCTCCTCAAGCACCTCGAGCCCGTTGGTTATCGCGCCGACCGGGCTGATGATGTCGTGGCAGACGCGGCTGCCAATCAGGGCGGCCAGTTCAAGCGGATCGATGTCTTGGTCGTTCATGTCGGACAGTCTTCCATGCCTCACCGGGATACCCGGATTTTCCGAATCACGGACATATAGACAGGCCAGTACGCGATCCCTGTCAATGGCGGCGGGCCGCCAAATCGCCATATGGCTCCAGTCGGCTACGGCTGCATCGACCGGTAGTTTACGGCATATTTACCTTAATGGTTCCTTATAGGCCCCGGGGAAAGCACCGATCCGGATGCCATCAGTCCTTGGAGTACGCACCATGTCCATCCCACGCAAAATCGTAGCACTGGCCTGCGCCGCCCTGTTCGCGCTGTCCGCTCAGTCGCCGATCGCCGGTTCTGCCATCGCAAACCAGCCGACCGACCGATACTCTACCAACGAGGTTATCGACGCCGGCCATCACTTCTTCGGTGCCACTTCCGGCAGCCTGGCATCGATGGTCGAGTATATCGTCAGCGAATTCGGCGAGCCGAACGGCTACATTATCGGCCAGGAGGCTTCCGGCGCATTCGTCGGCGGACTGCGCTACGGAGAGGGTTACCTCTACACCAAGAACGAGGGCAACCGGGCCGTCTTCTGGCAGGGCCCGTCGATCGGCTGGGATGTCGGCGGCGACGGCGACCGCACCATGATGCTGGTTTACGACCTGGACCGGGCCGATGCGATCTACCGCCGGTTTGCCGGCGTCAACGGCTCGGCCTACATGGTCGGCGGCCTCGGCATGACGGTACTGGCCCACTCCAAGCGCGACACCCAGCGGACCATGTACGTGGTTCCGATCCGCACCGGCGTCGGCGCCCGCCTCGGCGTCAATGTCGGCTATCTCAAATTCACCCCGCGGCCGACCTGGAATCCGTTCTGAGCGGCCCGTCCGGTTAACCGCAATTCCGGCGTTTTTCGACACGCCCGCGCCGCCCGGCACGGGCGTGTCGCGCTGTTCGGGTGGATTTTGCGGCCCCCCCTGTGCTTTAAGGCTATCGCGAAGTAAACTGGTTCCTGGTGATTCACGACTGGGAATGCGGCCTTCGCGTGGCTATATGATGATCTGGCGAAATGTTTAGCAGAGGCAGTGCATGATCCAGGCCGCAATGATGTTTGCGCTGGGATTCAGCGTGTGCGGTCTTATTGCGCTCGCCGCCTCGTCCGCGCTGGCCCGCAGGACACGCCGGCTTGCCGAACGCCGCGTCAAGCAACGCTTCGCCACCAAGCGGCTTGAATTCGAGACTGAGCGCGACGAACTGCGTGCCCGCAATGCCGTGACCGTCCAGCGCCTCGAACAGGACGTCCGCAGGCTCGGCGACGAAGCCACCGCCTACCGGCTGGAATCGGCGCTGAAGGACATCGAGATCAGCACGCTGAACTCCGACCTCGATGCCAAGGAGGAGGAGCTCGACGAACGGAGCGACCGGCTGGAGGAACTGCGCGAAGAGATTCGCGAGAACGACCGCAAGCTTGCCGAGACCGGAACGGCGTTGAGAGCGGCTCGCCATGCCCTGCAACTGAAGAGCCGCGAAGACGCGCTCGGCGATAGCCCCTACCCCGCCGAATATGGGCGGATGGCAGCAAACGACTGGAACGGGGCGCGGCCATATGCCGGTCTCAACGGTGCTGACGAGGACGATGGGGATGGCGACGCCGAACCGGATTCACCTGCAGCGCTGAGTATCCGGAAGGTCGCAACGGAAATCCATCGTATCGCGAACGAGAC
>DATHRP010000471.1:0-1881 GCA_035465195.1 Afifellaceae bacterium
CGTTGGCCGTCCCAGTGGTCCTCAGCCTTTCAGGACCTGTTCGATCTTGGCCTGCGCCTCGTTCAGCGCATCCGCCGGCTTGGCCTGCCCGACCAGGCTCGCCTGGATGGCGGTCGCCATCAACTCGCCGACGGCCGGCCATTGCGGCAACCTCGGCCGCCATTCGACGTCCGTGTCTTCCTCGAACGACGTGGTGGCCGCTTCGACAAGTCCGTCTCCGGCATCGTTGAGCATCTCGCGATACGGCTCGTCGTTCCACACCGACGTGCGATTGGCGCCGAATCGCATGTAGGCACCGTCGAAGGCCTACGACGTGGCCGCCTGGACCTCCTTGGAACCGGCCCACTGGATGAACAGCCATGTCGCGGCCTTGTCCTTGTCGGACAGCGCCGCGTTGATTGGGAAGCTCCAGTTCCAGATCGACGTGACCCGCCTTCCGGATGGGCCCTTGGGCCAGCGGGCATAACCAACCTTGCCGATCACCTTCGATTTCTCCGGGTTGGCAAGGATTGCTGCGGCGCTGTGCGTGTCAATGTATGAACCGAGCGTCCCCTGGCCGAAGGCGTCAGCGATATCAGGCCAGTTCCAGTTTTCCACGCCGCTCGGCGCGTAATTGTTGAGCAGCTTGGTATACCATTCGAGCGCCTGGACGGCTTCCTCGTCGTTGACGACGATCTTGCCGTCGTCGGTGAACCATTTGCCGCCGAAGGCGAGGTAGATCGAGGGATAGATGTACATGTTCTGGCCGGCGCCCTTGAAGCCGCGAAGTGCGGCGCCCCACAGGCGCTGGTCGGGATTGTGGACCTTTTCCGCGTTCAACATGTATTCGTCGAGCGTCTCGGCGGCTTTCAGGCCCATCTCGTCATAGACGTCCTTGCGATAGACCTGGATCGTGGCTTCGCCATCATAGGGAATGCCGTAGGGCGTTCCGTCGATCGACGTGACCCCCCGCCAGCCGGCCAGAATATCCTCGTAATCGAACCAGGAATTGTCGGTCTTGGCCGCATCGCCGAGGTAGCCGTCGAGCGGGTCGATCCAGCTATTGGCGACGTAGAGCGGATAGTACATCGGGTCCGCGGCATGGCTTGCCCAGGTACCGGTCTTGCTCGACAAGTCGAGCACCGCCTTCTGGCGGATTTGTCCTGGCGGCGTCATTTCCAAGCGCGCGTCGATACCAGTCAGCGCATTGAATTCGGGCAGCAGGGCTTCCAAGTTCTGGAAATAGCCCGCCGGAATGACGCCGATCGTGATCGTCGAGCCTTCAGCCTGCTTCCAGTCAATCCCTGCCTTGTTAAAGCTCCCCATGGCGTCCTGCGCGCGGGCTCGCCCGGATATCAGCGCGGGAGCAGCCAGCATCGCGAATCCCGACACGCCACCCTTGAGCACGCTTCGACGACTCAGCGTCTTGAGCGTGCGCATGACTCCATTGCTTGTTTCGGTTTTCATAGTCTGTCCTCCCTTAATCCGATTGCTGGCAGATCGATATCGGTCGCCCGGAGCCCAAATCGCACTGCCGGAAGCCCGTGGCCCGGCCTTTGCAGCCTTGTCGGCCTATTGCCGGGCCGATTGTGGTTGCAGATGCGATCCTTTCTCCGTACCATTTAAACAACCTAAACGTACTAACATTAGGATGTTTTATGCAAGGCGTTTTTGACCCACCGCGAAATGCCATGTTCAAAAACGTGCCAATCCCGCGTTACGTGCAGCTCGCCGACGTCATGCGCCACCGCATCAAGCGCGGCGTCTGGCCGCGCGGTCAGGTCCTGCCCTCCATCGAAAAGCTGATGGAGGAATTCGGCGTCTCTAGGGTCACGGTTCGCCAGGCGACGCAACTGCTCGCCGGCGAGGGTCTGCTATCGCCGGAGCGCGGCCGCGGCACCT
>DATHRP010000472.1:0-4447 GCA_035465195.1 Afifellaceae bacterium
GGCTCCCCGGCAATTCAGGCCTATGCTTCAGGCACAGGGCAGCGTGACCTTCGACATGCTGCATCGCTGGACGAATTCCCTGTTGTGCCGGGTGAAGCGGATTCCCAGAGAGGGTTCGTTGAACATCAGGATGCGCCGGCCATCTTCCGTGACGGCCGTGACCCGGATCGCGTCGACGTTCCAGTTGTCGCCGTGCCAGTCGCCGCGAAAGCCATGAACGAACAGCTTGAAGCCCTGGATTTGACGAAACACTGTGTTCCGCGGGAGATGAACCCTGACCGTCTTCGTCGTATAATCGCGCAGTCTGACGTGGCCGCCATTCAACTGTTCCTGCCCGTTACCGTTCGCCGTTGCGACCTGGATAAAGGCATTGTCGTTGCCGCCGCGAAGATCGTCGCCGCCGGTCCTGACTTGGAATTCAAGATAGTGCACGATCGGTCCGGACTGCGCCTGCGCTGCGCCAGCCACAAGACCTGCGGAAAGCAGTATAGCCGCAATCGTCAGCGACCGGCGGATTGCCTTAGTGAAACGGATTGTCATCGAGTGGTCCTCGGCTTTGAGCATTGTCGGGCAAGGTCACTGGCGCGCGGAGCTTTTCATCTCTGATGGTTCGCGCGCGGTCCTTGCGCTCTTGGACGAGGGATCAATGGGAAAGGTTCACCAGGTCCTTTGCGGAACCACCTCGGTACCGGATCGCGTCCGCATTCCGGCAAACCTTGCCCAATCGCCGAGGACAGAGGTAATTCCTTCACCTCACAAAGCCACCGGCAGAATACCAAGTAACTTGCTGCCACATCACTGCACATGTCGCTATCTTCATCTGAATTGTCAGAGCACGGCCAAATCTTGTGCAGTCGTTTCGACCACAGGATCGAATGACATGGACGATTACAGTGGGTATTCTGCGTTTCATCTTCAGAACGGTGATCAGAAGCCAACGCCGTCTGCGATACTCAAGGCCACCCAGACGCAGCGTAGACTTCACCCCTGCGCAGAATGGTTCCCAGATCACATGTTTGCCGGACATTCCGGATGCCGGAGAGCTTTGCGGCAGATGTTATGTCATCGACGGAGACACGATTGTCATCAGTCGCACAAAGGTTCGTCTTGCCGGCATCGACGCACCCGAACTGGATCAGCCGTGGGGCCAGAAAGCAAAATGGACGATGGTTGAGATATGCAAGGGCCAGACCATAACCGCCAAGCTGACCGGTGAGCGGTCTTATGACAGGCTCATCGGGACATGCTATCTACCCGATGGGCGGGATATCGGAGCGGAACTGATCAAGCGCGGATTGGCGCTCGACGGCGGCATATTTTCGGAAGGGAAGTATCGCCATCTCGAACCGCACGGCGCACGGCGTAAGCTGAAGTGGATTCACTTCAAGTAGGTAGCAGGTTTCCCCATTCGACCGAATTCAACGCAATTGGTTGAGCATCTCCGCCCACTTCAAACCTCCCCTGGATCCACCCCCATTCGCCGGCACATCTCCGTTTCCCAGTCGTCGCCGCCGAGGCCGACCTCCTCGCGCTCCTCTTGCGTCATCTTGCGGATTTCCGGCAGCACCTTGCGCAGGTGGTTGAGCGCGCCTTCGCGCATCATCTGCCGCTCGCGTTCGGCGGCGGTGGGCTTGGCGAGCCAGGCCTCCAGCCAGTCGGCGAGGCTCCTCGCCTCGGCGCGGAAGGAGCGTTTCCAGATGCGGTCCCCGGAACGATCATCGTCGCCGTCGGCGAGGCTTTCCTCGTCCCAGTAGACGATCTCGCCGGTCTTCAGGTCGTAGCAGTCGGCGCCGGGCTCCGACAGGTTGATCGGCAGCAGGTGGTCGGGCCAGGTCTGGCCGCCCTCGCCCGGCGGATCGGCCAGCATGGCGCGGTAGCGCGCGACGGCCTCGGCGAGCGAGGCAAGTCCGCCGCCCGGGCCGTAGCCGCCGTCGGCGACCGCCGTGTAGAGCTGCTTCAGGTCGTCTGGCAGCGCGAAGCCGAGGTCCGATTCCGCGGCGGCGATATCCTCGGCCCTGGCCGGGGCCGGCAGCGGTTCCGGTTCGGGCGGCGGCTCGCCGCCCATCGTGAAGCGGACCGTCCTGAAGCCGCCCGCTCCGGCCGGTGCGCCCGCCCCGATACCCATCGCGAAGACCGGGCCGCTGCCGGCGACAGGCGGTGGGAACTCGAAACGGGATTCGGGATCGGCGGTTCGGGCGCGGATCCGCTCGATCAGGTCTTTCGACAGCATGGGCGTCGCTCCTGTGGCCTCGCACACAGGATAGGGCGCAACCGTTTCGCAAGGCTGAACGGCGGGCAGTTTGTCGGGCTGAGGCGATGCGCTTCGCCGGCCTTGCCCTACCGGCGCCGCTTCGGCATCGCCCGGTCGCGCAGCGCCAGAACATGCATGGCATGGTCGGCCATGCCCGGCGGGCCAGGGATCGACAGTTCCGTCAGCCGACGGAGACTGGGACAGGGTTCTTCCGGCCGCCGCTCGGCACGCTGGCGACGCTCCACCGGCAGGAAGATATTGAAGAATTCTCTATACATATCCTGACTATCATCCGGTTTTCCGGCAATGACAAACGCGAACATCTCATGTCCCGATAGAGAATTTCTCAAGTTTGTATCGGCACGCGGACGGCTTGCGGGCGCCGCTCCCGGCCGTGCGCCGCAGCACTTGCAGAGGCCGCGCGCACCGAAGACGGGACATGTACGCACGTGCGCGGGAATAGCCAGCGCGCCGGGGCGTAGATGTCCCGGCACGGTGTCTTGAAACGCGAATAACAAACGCTAGTTGTAAGACACGTTGAGACGGAGGGACTCCCATGACGAAATTCACGGAAACAAAACAGACACGCCGCCATTTCCTGGCCGGCACGGCCGCGGCGGCCGGTGTCATCACCATCCTGCCCTACGCGGCGCGGGCGGCCAGCCATTCCAACGACGTCTTCATGGCGGGCGGCGGCGACCTCAATGTGCATCCGGTCAGCCACGCCTCCTTCGTGATGGAAACGCCGGCCGGTACGATCTATTCCGACCCGGTGGGCGAGGCTTCCGCCTATGCCGACTTCCCGGCGCCGGACCTGATCCTGGTGACGCACGAGCATGGCGACCATTACAAGGCCGAGACGCTGGCCGCGCTCGCCGGCGACAATACCAAGATCATCACCAACCCGGCCGTTTTCGGCATGCTGCCCGACGACCTGAAGGCCAAGGCCTCTGAGATCGCAAACGGCGGTTCGAGCGAGTTCAACGGCGTGAAGATCGACGCGATCCCGGCCTACAACCTCACCGAGGAACGGAAGAAGTTCCACCCGCAGGGCCGCGACAACGGCTACGTGCTGACCTTCGACGGCTTCCGCGTCTACATTTCCGGCGACACGGAGGACATTCCCGAGATGCGCGCGCTGGAGAACATCGACCTCGCCTTCGTCTGCATGAACCTGCCGTTCACGATGGACGCCAAGGCCGCGGCCTCGGCGGTCGCCGAGTTCAAGCCGAAATACGTCTATCCCTACCATTACCGCGGCCGCGACGGCGGCACGCAGGACCCGGCAGAGTTCGCCAAGATGGTCGGCGACGCGGCGGAGGTCCGCATGGGCGACTGGTACAAGGACGCCTGAGGCCGGCATCACTATCGAAGTAGAAAAGCTCCCCGCCCGGGGAGCTTTTCGTTTGGACGAATGGTGCCGTTTCGCCGACCCGCCTTGACGTGCCGGCGAACGGACCTCTCTAATGCGCGGCGGATTATCGTGCCGTGACAGCGCCTTGCGGCGGACGGCTGACGATCAGAAAGAGGTGCGCCGCCATGTCGGAGACCAAAGCAGACCCGCTCGCCTGGGGACACGGACCGCGCCGGTTCGAGATCTTCATGGAGCCGACCTGCCCGTTTTCCGCCAGGGCGTTCGGCAAAATCGACGCGCTTCTGAAGGCGGCCGGCGAGGACAGGGTCACGGTGGAATTGAGGCTGCTGTCGCAGCCCTGGCACATGTTCTCCGGCGTGGTGACGCGGGCGATCCTTGCGGCCTCGACCATGGAGGGCGGCCGGGAGACAGCGCGGAAAGTGCTGGAGGCTGTCCGCGCCCACCGCGAGGAGTTCGAGTTCACCGACCATTGCGCCGGGCCTAACATGGACGCCACGCCGAACGACATCCTTGCGAAGATCAGGGATTATTCCGGCGTCGACGTGCGCGAAGCCTTCGCCGATCCGACGCTCGACAAGGAGGTCAAGCGCCACACCCGCTATGCCCGGCAGAACGGCGCGCACGTGACACCGACCTTCATGGTCGACGGCATCATCGATCCGTCGATCGGCAGTGGCGATCCGGTGGAAAGCTGGGTGGAGAAGCTGAGCCTTTCCTGATCTTCCCTCCCCGCTCCACCGCAACGGCGAGGCCGATTCGTTGAAATTACTTCCAGGCTCGTGCAGAATATCGCCCTGATTCCGGTAAGGCGGGAAGCGAAG
>DATHRP010000473.1:0-4094 GCA_035465195.1 Afifellaceae bacterium
GAACATGCAGACGAAATCTGCCAGGTCGCGCGCGCTCACGGTGACACACATGTCCTCGGCTGCGGGCTTCTGGGCCGGCTGCGCGGCAACCTCGCGCTGAACCGGATGGAGGGCAACGAACGCCTGATCGAAGAGATAGCCGAGCTCACCGGGAGCGAGAGTGAGGGTCTGGAGTTGATCCACCGGCTGGAAGCCAACGGCTGGTTTGCAATCCTGGCGTTTCTGGAAGGCGACCTGTCGCAAAGCCGGGCGCTGGTGCTGGCAAGCGCAGACTACCTGGACCGGATCAACCCGGGCATGAAGGCGCGGACGCTGCAGGCCTTCCGCAGCATATTCTCCGCCAGCATGCTGCTGATGTCGTCGCAGACCGACGCCGACGAAGACGCATCGCTCGCCGCCTTCGTCGATACCGTGCTCGCGAAGATGAAGAAGTTCTCGAAAATCTTTCCGATCGGCCGGCCCTCGCTCGAGCTCTGCCGGGGCGACCGTTTCGCGGCCCGCGGCCAGTACGGCAAGGCGATGAAACTGTGGCAGGACAGCCTGAAATCGGCAACGGAGGCACTGCTTCCGCTCGACGGCAGGTTCGCCATTGACCGGCTGGCTGCCGCGTCGCCAGGGACCGAACGGCAGGCTTATCCTGCCATGCGGGATTTCCAGCGGATGGTGAGCGATGGCAATCCGCTTTGGGGCGAGGTCATAGGCACGCCGGGCCAGGACGTTGCAACACCGATATCCGGCCACCCGAACTGGGATCTGATAATTCGAAACACAACAACCTGACAGATCGAAAAACAACAACAATGATCCCGAACCGAAGACCGCGCATCCTCGTCGTGCTCGCCCACTTCGATGAACTGAGGAACCCGTACGGCCGGCCCGCCTTCATACCGCAGGGCGTCGGGCACGCCTTCCTTGCCGGCGCGTTCCATCCCGACACGACCGACGTCAGGATCTACAGCGAGTTCCACAGCGGGCCGCTGCTTGACGAGAAGCTGCTTGGCTGGCCCGACATGGTCGTCCTGACCGGGGTGACATCGGCTTTCGACCGCATGCGGCAGATCACGGCGCATGTCCGCACACTTGCGCCGTCGGCCATCGTCGTTGCGGGCGGGCCGGCGGTCCGGAACCTGCCGGGGCTCAGCCGGCGCATTTTCGACTATAGTTGCGACGGTGATATCGAGGAGTTGCAGACCCTTGCAGCGGAGGTGCTCGGCCCGTCCCGCGCCGCCGCGGAAATGTTTCCGCGTTTCGACCTGCTTGGATGGAAGAGCCCGGTCAACTATGTCGAATCGAGCCGCTACTGCAATTTCCGCTGCTCGTTCTGCTCGCTGACAGGCGAGGGACGGACCTACCAGCCCTATGCGCCGGACTATGTCGAAAGGCAGATACTCGCTCAGCCGAGAGACAGATATCTGCTGTTCGTCGACAACAATTTCTACGGCAACAGCCGCGCCGCGTTCCGGGCGCGGCTTGACCTGTTGCGCACGCTGTGGCGCGCCCGCCGGTTCAAGGGCTGGATCGCCCTGGTGACCAACGATTTCTTCGCCCGGCCCGAAAATCTCGACCTGGTGCGCGAATCCGGCTGCGTCGGGCTGTTCAGCGGTGTCGAAAGCCTGAACAGGGATCAGCTCAGGCGATATCGCAAGACGCAGAACGTCGCGACACCTCAGCTGGATGCGATCAGGGCGTGCCTCCAGTCCGGTATCGTCTTCCAGTACGGCATGATTTTCGACCCGGCGCGCCAGCGTCTGGCCGAGATGCAGGACGAACTGAACTTCATTCTCGACCAGCCGGACATTCCACTGCCGGCGTTCCTGACCCTGGCGATTCCGCTGCTCGGTACGCCGTTTTTCCGGGAATGCATGGAGAGCGGCCTTTTCCTGCCAGATGCGAAACTCCGCGACATGGACGGCTTTACCTTGATGACCAAGCCGCTCGACCCGCTCGAAGAGCTCGTCCCGTTCGTGCGGACCATGTCCGACATGAAGGCGCATCGCCGGCAGGTTCTTCGCCATTCCTACCGCTTCTTCAGGACCTACCGTCGGGCGCTGCCGCCGCGCCTCATGGCCAACATGATCGCAAATGCGGCGCGGCTTCTCGTCCCCCGCTTCACGCACAATCCGGGGCGCATGCTGTCGCCCAGGCCCGGCACGGAACAACTGACCTACATCACCTCGACGCAACCGCCCGGCCCGCTTTACCGGCCGGCGATCCGGATTGCCGAGCAGCTGAGGGATCATTTCGAGCCGACGGTGATCACGGATGCCCGTGGAGCGCTGCATCCGATGGTCGAGGCCGACCTTGGCGCCGAGCGTCCGGCCGTGCCGGAATCGGCCGATGCCTGACGCCGCCGGCGTCAGCCCGCAGCAGGGCCGGTGGCCCGGTCAGGGCTGCTTCATCAGGTCCCAGAGCGCGACCGCCGTTTCCGCATAGGCGCGGTAACCGTCCTCGTACGGATGGCCGTCGTCGAGCAACGGGTAGAAATCATGCCCCTCGCCGACCGCGGCGTCGAACGCCTCGGCAACCTTCGGGGTCGCATCGGCGAAGGGAATGCCGGCCTCGCCGATCATCTTGGCGACTGCCTGTTCGAACCGCACCTGGATTCCGGCCCATTCGCGAAATTGCGGATCGGCCTGGTCCAGCAGCCCGCGCCTTTCCAGCAGCGCATGGAGGACATGCTCGCGCGACGGGATGATTAGGATGCCGAACGGCACGCCCTTCTGCCTGGAAAGATCCCGCCAGTCGGCCACCATCTTGCGGAAATTGTCGAGCATCGCCGCCCTGGACGGCTTGTCCGGACCGGCGGCATGCTTGCGCACCCGGTCCTTCTCGATCGATGGAATGCCGTCCGGAAAATAGAAGCGGTCGTCGCTTGCCTTGCCCGACGCCTCGCGTGCGCGGGCGAAATTGTCCCTGATCCTGTTGACGACGAGATATTCCACGGCGCTGACGGTGGCTGACCGGTTGCGCAGGAAATCCTCGATGCCGGCGAACGCGTCGCCGTTGCCGACATCGTCGCCGCAGGCCGCACGCGTGGTGGGAGCCGAGAGGCCGAGCCTCGCAATCTCCTCCGACCAGTAACGGAAATCCGGGTCTGCGGCCTGGCAGTACTTGAACGATTCGGCAAAGTCATTGGCGGGATAAAGCCCCAGGATCACGCCGCCGGACGGCCGGCCGATCGCGTCCCGCACCAGCACGTGATAGGAGAATATGCCGTAGCTGCCGACACCGAAATTGTAGGTCGGCACGCCGCTCAACCGTTCGAAGACCGCCGGCCAGGAATCGGCCGATCGCACATTGTTGCCGAAGGTGTGGGAATCGCCGATGGCGGCCACGACGTAGCTTTCAGCCTTGCCGGCCTCGTTGCGGAAACCGTTCGCGTCGACCTCCTGGCTCGCCGGCGAAAGCCTGTAGCCGAGCCGCGAATCGTCGGCCTTGTTCGACGAGGTGGAGACGGGAAAATCCGTGAAGACACGCAGCGCCACCTCGCCGAGGCCGACGGAAACCAGCAGCGATGCCAAAAACAGGAGGGCGTTCTTCATATGGCCTGTCCGCTCCGGTGCCCGGCCGCCATGTCCCGGTCAATCCAGTGCATATTCCGACCGGTAGCTTTCGTCGACCGGCGTAGAACCGCCCTTGCGGACGATGCAATTGCCGCAGACGAGCAGGTCCAACTCGGTGCCCATGAAGCAGCGGAAGGCATCCTCCGGGGTGCAGACGATCGGCTCGCCGCGGATGTTGAATGACGTATTGACCAACACCGGGCAGCCGGTCAGGTCGCCGAACGCCTTGATCAGGGCGTGATAGCGCGGATTGGTCTCGGCATGCACCGTCTGCACCCGGGCTGAATAGTCGACATGGGTCACCGCGGGGATATCGGACCGCTTGATGTTGAGCTTGTCGATGCCGAACAGCGCACTCTCGGCCTCGGTCATCTGGCGGCGGAGCGACGGCTGCACATCGGCGACCAGCAGCATGTAGGGGCTGTCGCAATCCATCTCGAACCAGTCGGACACGTTTTCGCGCAGCACCGAGGGCGCGAACGGGCGGAAGCTCTCGCGATACTTGACCTTGAGATTGAGGGTATTCTGCAT
>DATHRP010000474.1:0-1922 GCA_035465195.1 Afifellaceae bacterium
CGTCTATGCCGTCTTCGCATTCGTGCCCGCCGCTTCCCTGTGGTTGCCAAGGGCCTTCGGCTTTCAATGAGGTGACTGAAATGATTTTTGAGCTGAGGACTTATGACGTCATCCCCAACCGCCGCCAGGCGCTTTACGACCGCTTTAAGCAGGGCGCGCTCGAATTGCTCGACCGGCACGGCTTTCGGATTATCGATATGTGGGAGCCGACCGACGGACAGGAGAAGCTCGTCTATCTCCTAGCCTGGAAAGACGAAAATGAGCGCGCGGCAGCCTGGAAAGCCTTCCGTCATGACCCGAATTGGCAGGACTTGAAGACACGAACCGAGGCGGAGGGCGCGATGGTAACGCGTATGGATTACTTGCTCTTAGGATCGCTTCCTTTCGCCCCTAATCGCCTCGCCGACTTCTTAGGCTCTTGACGAATGCCCCGGAACCGATTTCACTGAATAAACTGAAATTAGATGGGGAGGCACTTCCGTGTACACATTGTCGGTCGATATAGGGGGCACCTTCACCGATGTCGTAGTCTTCAGCGGTGAAGGGCGGACCGCAGTAGGCAAGGCTCTGACAACACCGGACGATTTGCGTCGCGGTGTGCTCGACGGCCTCACAAACGCCGCCGAGGCGCTTGGTGAACCGCTTGAACAGATTTTGGGCGAGGCGCAGCGTTTTGTTCACGCGACGACCCAGTCGAGCAACGCGATTTTCAGCTTCAGCGGTGCCAAGACGGCGGTCATCACCACGCGCGGATTCGGCGATACGCTGACCATTATGCGGGCTACCGGACGTGTCGCGGGCCTCAGCGTCTTCGAGCGCCACCATTACCGGATGACCAACAAGCCGCGCTTGATCGCCGACGAGCGCGATATCTTCGAGGTGTCCGAGCGCATGGATTACGCCGGCCGACCTGTCGTGCCGCTCGACGACGAATCCGTCCGAGCTCTGGTTCCCAAAATCGCCGAGGGCGGTTATCAGGCGGTCGCCATTGCGTTCTTGTTCTCTCATAAGAACGAGAGTCATGAGCAGCGCGCCCGCGAGATCCTAAAATCCGAGCTTCCAGGCCTTTACGTATCCTTGTCGAGTGCGGTGGCGCCGATCCTCGGCGAGTACGAACGCAGTGCCACGGCCCTTTTCAATGCCTATGTCGGGCCGGTCATCGAGGGCTATCTTGATGACCTGGTAGGCACACTCCAGCAGGCCGGTCTGAAGCGTGTTCCTCTGGTCGTTCAGGCGAATGGTGGTCTCGCTACCCCGGCTCAGACTGTCCCTATCTTTACGGTTGAATCGGGCCCTGCTGCCGGCGTGGTCGGCAGCGCCCGGCTCGCCGACGATCTCGGCATCGCCGATGTCATTGCCACCGATGTGGGCGGCACCACGTTCAAGGTGGCGGTCATCGAAGGCGGCAAGTGGGCGTACGCGAAGGAGACGGTCCTCAACCAATATCAACTCCGCTTGCCCATGATCGACGTGGTCTCGATTGGCGCCGGTGGCGGCTCGATCGCTTGGATCGACAATGGACGCCTTCGGGTCGGACCGCAAAGCGCGTCCTCTCATCCCGGACCTGCCTGCTATGGGCTGGGTGGTATTGAGCCGACGGTCACCGATGCCGACGTGGTACTGGGCTACATTTCGGCTGAGCAATTCCTCGGCGGCCGAATGAAACTCGACCCGGAGCTCGCGGAGAAAGCGATTCGCGAACGCATCGCCGATCCTTTATTCGACGGCGATGTCACCGCCGCCGCTGCAGGAATCAAGCGCGTCATCGACGCGCAGATGGCGGACCTCATCCGCAAGACCACCTTGCAGCGCGGCCATGATCCGCGGCGGTTCGCGATGATGGCCTATGGTGGCTCCGGGCCGGTCCATGCGGCCTCTTACGGCAACGATCTGGGCGTGCGCGAGATCGTTGTTCCATTCCA
>DATHRP010000475.1:0-3178 GCA_035465195.1 Afifellaceae bacterium
CGCTGGAAAGCCTCAAGCCGGACGGCGTGAACGCTCTCGGCGAGGGCAATGTCGCGGGCCGCGGCGTCGATTTCCAGGAAATCAAGTGGACCGGCAAGGACTTCGCGCTTGCCGGCGACGACAGGCTGCCGATGGGCAAGCCGGCGGTGGAATGGGGCTTCGGCGATCTCGATGCCGGCTTCAAGGCCGCCAAAGTGGTGATCGAGGAAAGCTTCGTTCACGCCTCCAATGCGCACCATGCGATGGAGCCGCGTTCGGCCGCCGCCTATTGGGACGGCGGCAAGTGCCATGTCTGGGGCTCGACGCAATCGACGTCGTTCGCCCAGCCGGGGCTTGCCAACCTGATCGGCATCGAACCGTCGGACCTGGTGTTCGTCGCCGAATATTGCGGCGGCGGTTTCGGCGGCAAGGGCGGTGCCTATCCGCTGATGGCCCTGCCAGCGCTGATGTCGAAGAAGCTCGGCGGGCGGCCATGCCTGCTGCGGGTCTCGCGGCCGGAGGAATACCATAACGGCTATGCCCGGGCCGGTTTCCAGGGCTGGGCGAAGATGGGATTCGCCGAGAACGGCAAGCTGCTGGCGGTCGACATCTACGTCGTCCAGGACCTCGGCAACACCAATGGCTTCTGGGACTTCAACAATGTCGCCTCCTCAGCGATCATCGTGTTCCAGCCGGAGAGCATCCGCTTCCGCGCCGTGCCGGTGCTGACCAACACGGTGCCGAAGGGCGCGCAACGCGGGCCGGGCGAGAACCAGGCCGCCAACATGTTCGAGCCGCTGCTCGACAAGGCGGCGCGCGAACTGGGTATCGACCGACTGGACCTTCGCCTCGCCAATGCACCGGGCAATGGCGGCGAGGGCGTGTTCTATGGCGAGAAACGCGGGCCGGTGACCTCGGCTTACCTGAAAGAAGCGCTGGAGAAGGGCGCGGAACGGTTCAACTGGGCCGAACGGTCGAAGAAATCCGGCACGCGAAACGGCTCCAAGGTGCTCGGCTACGGCATCGGCCAAGCCTATCACACGGCCGGTTCCAGCGGCTTCGACGGGCTGGTGCGGATCACGCCGGACGGCATCCTGCATGTCCATACCGGCGTCGGGAACCTGGGTACCTTCTCCTACGCTTCGACATCGCGCGTGGCGGCGGAGGTGCTGGGCTACGACTGGGACCGCGTCGTTATCGAGCGCGGCGGCACGAACAAGCACATTCCGTGGAACCTCGGTCAGTTCGGCTCCAACACCAATTTCACCATGACGCGGACCAACTATGTCGCGGCCATGGACGCCAAGGCCAAGCTGCAGGAGATCGCGGCGGCCGAACTGGGCGGCGCGCCGGAGGATTACGAACTGGCCGATGAGCGGGTCGTGAAATCCGCCGACAAATCGGTCGGCCTCAGCTTCGCGGAAGCGGCGCAGAAGGCGATCGACATGGGCGGCAAGTTCGCCGGCAAGGAACTGCCGGAGGACATCAACCCGATGACAAAGGCCTCGGCGACGGCGATTTCCGGCACCGGGCTGATCGGCGTGGCCAAGGACAACCTGCCGAAGGATGGCACGGTCCCGGCGCTCTCGGCGAGCTTCGTGGAGATCGAACTCGACCTGGAAACGGGCAAGTGGGAGATCCTGGATTACCTGGCCGTGGCGGATTGCGGCACGGTGATTCACCCGCAGGGCCTTGCCGCGCAGGTGCGCGGCGGAGCCGTGATGGGCTTCGGGCTGGCGACCAGCGAGCGTCATGTCTACGACCCGGCCTACGGCCGGCCGAACGCCGTGTCGCTCCACGAGGCGAAGCCGAAGAGCTATCTCGACGTGCCGGTCAAGATGGACTGGGACGCCGTCGACTTGCCGGATCACGGCAATCCGATGGGCATGAAGGGCATCGGCGAACCGCTGGAGGGCTCGGCGTCGTCGGCGCTGATCTGCGCCATATCCGATGCGCTCGGCGGCCACCTGTTCAACCGGACGCCGGTGGTGACCGACATGATCATCAATGCGGCGTCAGGACAGCCGCAATCCCATAAACCGCTCGCGACCAACACGGTCTGACGGGCCGGGAGGACAGTTTCATGACCGATGTGATGCACAATTTCGAACTCTACCAGCCGGGTTCGATCGCAGATGCGCAGGAAATCCTGGGCGACCATGATGACGCCTGGCTGATCGCCGGCGGCAAGGACAGCCTCGACTGGTTCAAGGACCGGGTGAAACAGCCCTCCGTGCTGGTCGACCTGGCCGGGATCGCCGAACTGCAGGGTATGCGGGCGGAAGACGACGGCGGCCTTTGGATCGGGGCCATGACGACGCTGACGGAAGTCGCCGAAGATGCGGCCGTGCGCGAGAAGTTCCCGCTGCTCGCCGAGGCGGCGGGTCGCGTGGCGTCCCCGCAGATCCGCAATGCCGGCACGATCGGCGGCAATGTCAGCCAGGATACCCGCTGCGTCTATTACCGCGACGGCTTCCCCTGCTACCGGGCCGGCGGCAACACCTGCTACGCCAACACGCCGACAGCAATGAACCGCGAGCACACCCTGTTCGAGGCGAGCCGTTGCGTGGCGGTGACGCCGTCGGACACCGCGCCGGCGCTGGTGGCGCTGGATGCCACGATGGTGGTGCAGCGGGGCGGCGACCGGATGGACGTGGCGGCCTCCGATTTCTTCATAGGGCCCGACATCGACATCACCCGCATGACGATGATGGAGAAGGGCGACATCCTTCTCGGCATCCGCGTGCCGGGCACCTGGGCCGGCTCGCATCAGTATTTCGAGAAAGTGGCCGACCGGAACACGTGGGACTTTCCGCTCGTCAATATCGCCATGGCGGCGAAGGTGGACGGCGGCACGATTTCCCACGTGTCGATGGTCTGCGGCGCGGTGCAATGCACGCCGCGGCGGCTGACGGAGGTGGAGGACCTGATCAAGGGCGAGGCGCCGGGCGAGGAACTGGAAACGCTGGTGAAGCGGGTCGCGGCCAGCGGCGCCAAGCCATTGAACTACAACCACTTCAAGGTGCCGCTGATGCAGAACCTGGCGGCGCGGGCGGTGCGTTCACTGGCGTCGTAGATGGAGTTTCTGCGCTACACCAAGGACGTCTTTGGACAAAAATTGCTGGTCGGCGTCAACTGGGAGCTTCTCTGGCTTCCGGTTGCTGCCGCCGGCGCCGTTATCGTCCTGCACCTGATTTTC
>DATHRP010000476.1:0-2397 GCA_035465195.1 Afifellaceae bacterium
GATGATGTAGGACGTGAAGCTCGGCAGCAGGTGTTTGCGGATGATGTGGCCGGCGGAAGCGCCGCAGAGTTGCGCCGCGAGCACATATTCCTGGGTGCGCTCGGTGAGCAGGTGCGTGCGCACGCGTCGCGCCAGCGTTGGCCAGTTGATCATTCCAATAATGATGGAGATGAAGAAGAAGCGCGCCTCCGAGCTCCATTCCTGCGGGATGAAGGCGGCGAGCGCCATGAACAGCGGAATGATCGGGATCGTCCGAACCGCGTCGGTGACCATCTGGATCAGCCCGTCGATCCAGCCGCCGAAATAGCCGGACACGCCGCCTATGATCAGCGCCAGCACGAAGGAGATCAGCACGCCCAGCGTGCCGACGGCGAGCGAGGTATAGATGGCGTGCAGGGTGCGCGAGAAGATGTCCTTGCCCGAGCGGTCGGTCCCGAACAGGTGGATGCCGCCCTGGTCGACGCCGAACAGGTGGGTGTCGAAGGAAAAGCCCGGAATCGTGAAGTCGAGCGCGGTGCCCGGCAGGTCGATGTCGTAGTTGAAGTACTTGTACGTCCAGCCCTCGACGAAGAACTGCAGGTAGCGCCTCTCCTCCGGATTGACCGAGTTCACCCAGCGCAGCGTCGTCGGCGAGCGCTTGCGCTCGATCCCGTAAATGAATGGCCGCGCCGAGCATCCGTTGTGGTCGCAGAATTTCGGGATCTGCGGCGCGCCGTTCTCGTAATCCTTGTCACGGCCGCGCACGGTCGGATCGTAGGGCGAAAGGAACGGCGCGAAGATGCCCGACAGGATCAGGAAGAGGAGCACGCCGGCGGCGATCATCGCGCCGCGCTGCTTCTTGAACCGCGCCCAGATGAGCTGCGACTGCGAGGCGGTGAAATAGGCTTCCTTGGCCTTCTGGTCGGCGCCCGACGTCTGCTTGGGAGCGGGAGCGGCGGTATCCTCACCGACGGTGGAGGTGGTCTCGGCCATGCCTCAGCCCCCCATCACCGAATGGCGCACGCGCGGATCGATCAGCGCCAGCGCGACATCCGTCACGAAATTGACCGCAACGATCGTCGCCGTCAGCAGGAAGATGATGGCGCCGGCGAGCTGCTGGTCGTTGGAGCGCGCCAGCGCGTCGAGCAGCAGCGCGCCGGCCTCCGTCAGCGTCAGGATCACCGCGACGATCGGCAGTTCGTTGAACACGCGGTTGAGGTCGAAGCCCAGCGAATTGACGATCGGGCCGAGCGCGTGCCGCGCCGGGTAGCGCCACAGCAGCCTGCGCCCGAACAGGCCGCGCGCCCTGGCGGCGGTAACGTAGAGCTTGCCGGTCTCGTCGAGCATCAGCGCCCGGACCGTCTGCAGCGCGAAGGCGGTCGCCGACCAGCCGAGGATGAAGACCGGCAGCCAGGCCCGCGAGACGAAATCGACGAACTTGTCGAACGACCATGGCGCGTCGCGGTATTCCTTGGAGAACAGTCCGGTCAGGCTCTCGCCGAAATAGACGGTGGAGAACAGCATGATCATCAGCGCCAGCAGGAAGTTCGGCATGGCGAGGCCGAGATAGGAGAAGAAGCGCAGGGTGCCGTTCAGCCAGGGGCTCCTGGACGCCGCCGATATGATGCCGACGGGAATGGCGATCAGATAGGCGAAGAACAGCGACGTCAGGCAGATCGCCAGGCTCATCCAGAACTTGTCGCCGAGCAGCTGGTTGATGTTGAGCCGCAGGATGCAGCTGTCGCCGAACTCGCCGCGGAACAGCACGCTGCCGACCCAGCTTCCCCAGCGCACGACGAACGGCCGGTCGAGCCCGAGGCGGCGTTCCTCGGCCTCGATGTCCTCGATGGAGATCTGCTGGCCCTGGGTGTTCTTGAAGGCGAGATAGCGCTCCGCGCAGGTGCCCGGGACCAGCTCCATCAGCGTGAAGACGATCAGCGAAACCAGTAGCAGCGTGAACAGTGCCATGACGGCACGGGTCAGCGTGAACTGCGCGAATTGGGCCATGCCAGGTGCCCCGCCTTCCCCCGGAACTCACGCTCAGTGAAGCAAAGGGCTTCGCTTCGCGTCAAGAACGGACCGGGCGGTTGTGCACCGCCCGGTCCGGATTTCAGACCGGTGATCCGATCAAGTCCCCGACTATTCGTCGAAGTACCATTGCTGCGGACGGTACGGGAACGTCCGGTAGTACTCGTACGACGCCGTCTTGAACTCCGGGAAGTTCTTCAGCGCGTTGCGGTGATAGATCGGGTCCGACGACGACACGGTGCCGATGAACAAGAGGTTGCCGGTCATGTTCTCCACCATGCGCGCGCCCAGAGCCGCCGATTCCGGCGTTCCGGCCGGCGTCGACTGGAAGGCGTTGACGTCGTCGATCAGCTGCTTGACGTAGTCGGGCGGCTCGACGCCCTTGGAGCC
>DATHRP010000477.1:0-3484 GCA_035465195.1 Afifellaceae bacterium
TACGTGATGGTCATGACCATCGTCGCCGGACCCGTCATCTCGCTGATGACCGGTTCGATCGTCAGCGGCGGACTCGCGACCGGAACCTGGCTCGCCTACAAGGATTCCGGACTGCTGATCGACCCGACGTTTCCACTCGCCGGAAGCTTCTTCGTCTATCTTTCAATGACGTCGATCCGTTACTTCACGTCGGATCGGCAAAAACGCCAGATCCGCCGGGCTTTCTCGCAAGATGTCGCACCGACCGTTCTGCAGCAGATCGAGAAGACACCCGACGCCCTAGCGCTCGGCGGTGAAATGCGCGACGTGACGATCATGTTCACCGATGTCAGGAACTTCACTGGGTTGAGTGAAAGGCTTCCGCCGGTCGAGCTTGTCATGTTCCTGAATGGCCTGCTCGGACGGCTCAGCGAACAGATCATCCAGGAGCGCGGCACGATCGACAAGTTCATCGGCGATTCCATCATGGCGTTCTGGAACGCCCCGCTCGATACGCCGGACCATCAGCTCATGGCCTGCCGCGCGGCCTTGCGGATGCGCGAGGCATTGGCGCATTTCAACAGCGAGACCGGCGGCCTGCCGAACCAAAAGGGCGACGGCCGCGAGCCGATCGCCATCGGTATCGGCATCAACACCGGCGAGGCCTGCGTGGGAAACATGGGCTCGCAGTCGCGCTTCGACTATTCTGTGATCGGCGACGCCGTCAACATCGCCTCGCGGGTCGAATCCGCCTGCAAGCACGTCGGTTACGATATCGTCCTGTCGCACACGACGGCCGAGGCCGTGACCGACCTGGCGCTCCTGGATGCCGGCTCTGTCGCACTCAAGGGCAAGTCCGAAATGGAGCCCGTCTATGCGTTGGTCGGCGACGAGACGGTTGCCGAAACCGCCGAGTTCAAGCGCCTCGCCAATGCCCACACAATCCTGCTGGAGGCCGCCGGACGCAGCGGATCCGGCTGGGAAAGCCGGCTGCTGACCTGCAAGGACCTTGCGCGACCGGTTAATGCGGAGCTTGTCGGATTTTACGATTTGCTGCCCTCCCGCCTGGAGGATTTCAGGCGGGCCGCCGTCGAGAGCCCGGTCCGCCTTTCGGCCGGCGCGGGCGCATCCTGAAGCGCTCGAAAATTCGCTTTATTGCAGTGCGCAGGTGCTCTGCCGCCTGTCGATGCCGAGGCTGTCGAGCACATTGTCCTTGTGAAGGAAGCCTTCGATCGGCGCCCTGGCGATGACCGCATTGTGAGTGTGCAGCAGGACCGGCTGCCTGAGCTGATTGTTCCACGGCCGGAAGTTCGCGGAAATGCCCTTGTAGGTGTCGAACGTGAAATCGTCTGATACGAGGGTTTTCCGGATGGTGGCGATGTCGGTCCTGCCGGCGCGAACCGCCGCCTCCACCACCGATCGGACAGCCGCCCAAGCTGCCCAGTCGGCCGAACCCATTTGCCGTTCCGCGATGCGGTCGAACCGCTGGTTGAGCTGCGGCGCGCCGTGGCGTTCCCATGTCCAGTGCCAGGCGGACGGCGTGAGGCCTTCTGTGCCGACCACCGGCCGCGGCAGCAGCGACGCGAAGGGTACGTAGCGCCCGAATTCCCCGGTATCGTCGGCCAGGAAGATGACATCGTAATCGGGGCTGCCCGTAAGCAGGCGGACATTGTTCTGCTCCCGCTCGCGTGGGTCGTTGCTCAGGATGAAATCCCTTCGCGCCAGTATGTTCAGCCCGAACTTCCGTGCCGAGAGATCGAAAGCTTCGGCCAGCGTCCGGTCGCTATCGCTTTCCCCGGCAAGCACTAGGATCCGCACCCATCGCCGGCTCCGGAGATATTGCGAAAGGGCGTCGGTCAGCATCGCCGTGGACGGAAGAGTATGGAACAGCGCCGGTGCGCAGTCGGCAGCCCTGAGGCTGTTGTCCGGATGGCGGATGTTGAAGAGCACGAGATCGTCGCGGCGCCCGAGGTCGGCGACAACCTCGCGGAAAGGCCCGATCGGCAGGTCGAGCAGAACGACGGCGGCTTGCTGTTCCTCCACCGCCCGGCGGACCGCCGGAACGAGATCGGCCGTCCCCTCGACTGTGAGGTCGTGCAAGGCGAACTTGACGCCGATCGACCGGCCGATGATCCGACTTTCCCGCATCGCGGTCTCAGCCCCGGCTTTCGACGGCTGACGGTCGCGGAGAACGAGGCCGGTATAGGCCCGGTGCAGCCGGTAATCCGGATCGTCCCGAAGGCCGACGTAGAGAAAGTTGAACGGCGTCGCCTCGGCCGCCCGCAGGATTGAGGGCGAAAACAACCCGGCGACGATCAGAAGCGCGAACAGAAGGCCACGCTGGAAACGGCCGGCGCGGGCACTGGATTCAGTGATCATCGATGAGGATTCCATAGGGAATCAGCCCGACAGAAACGGATTTGACCGGCCTCAGCGTTTCCGTATTGACGATCGTGACGTCGTCGGAAAGGCCGTTGGCGACATAGAGCTTCTTTTCGTCGTTCGTGAGCGCGAGGCCCCAGGCCCGCTTTCCGACGAGAATGTATTCGACGACCTTCCGGCTCGAAACATCGACAACGGCGACATGATTTGCGCGGCCGAGCGCGACATAGGCGCGCTTCCCGTCCCTGGTGATCAGCAGGTCGACCGGCGTCACCTCCTCCTTGCGGAACCCGGTTGGCAGGAACGGTATGTCTCCGATCACCTTCAGGCTATCCATGTCGATGATATCGACGATGCCCGCCAGTTCGGCCGAAACCCACAGCTCGCTCTCGTCCGGCGTCAGCGCGAACCGGCGCGGCCGGGTGTCGACCAGGATGTCCTTGACCACCTCGCCGGCTTCGAGGTCGATGACATGGACCATGTTGGCAGCCTCGGAGGCGACGAAGGCCAGCCGTCCGTCGGCTGTCACCAACACGCCCTCCGGCTCCTCGCCGGTCTCGAATTCGGCGACCAGCTTGCGGTCGGTGACATCAAATACGGTCGCGGTCGCGTCTTCCTCGTTCGAGATGATCAGCCGGCGGCCATCGGGATGGAGGTCGAACGTTTCCGGCTCTTCGACATCGATGATCCGGCCGACCAGGTCCAGGCTTTCGACGTCGTAGATGGCAATTTGGCTGTCATCCGCGCACCCGACATAGAACTGCCTGCGGTCGGCGGAAAAATGCATGCCGCGTGGACGCGAGCACGTATCGATTGTCGCGATCAGCTCGTCGTTCGAATTGAGCACACTCAATGTGCTGGATTTCTCGTTGCTGATAATGATCTTGCCGGTCCCGGCCGCAAGCGCCGGTCCGGCGCACATCGCGACTGCAACAGACAACAGTGCGGTACGAATGGACGATCTTCTCACTCAGTCAGCACTCCACGGGCTCACGGTTCTGTGATAACATCATTTTACGGTAGCCTCAGACTGCCGGCAAAAAATCTGATGAGGAGGAAACGATGAAATCATCATTCCCGAAACGTTTGCAATATAGCGCTGTATCCGCCGCTGTGGCGATAT
>DATHRP010000478.1:0-6949 GCA_035465195.1 Afifellaceae bacterium
TCGGTGCGGATCCTGATCCTGTCCGGCGCGGGCGGCAAGGCATTCGTGTCCGGAGCTGATGTCTCCAAGTTCGAAAGCGAGCGCACCAGCTCGGAAGCCGTGGATCACTACAACGCCACCACCAAGCGTGTCTACGACATGATCGAAGCCTTCCCGAAGCCAACAATAGCCCAGATCGACGGCTATTGCATCGGCGGCGGCGTGGCGCTCGCCCTCTGCTGCGACCTGCGCATTTGCGGCCAGGGATCGCAATTCGCCATTCCGGCCGCAAAGCTGGGCCTAGGTTACGGCTATCCCGGCCTCAAACGGCTGGTCGACGTCGTGGGGCCGTCCTTTGCAAAGGAGATCTTCTTTACAGCGCGCCGTTTCGACGCCGAGGAAGCGCGCACCATGGGACTGGTCAATCGGGTCGTGGACGATGGGACGGTCGCACAGGCGGCGGTGGAGACCGCCGCGACGATCGCGGCCAACGCCCCGATGACAGTCGAGTCCATCAAGTTCATCGTTGGCGAGGTTCTGAAGGACGAAGGCGCCCGCGATCTGACCGAATGCGACGCGCGAGTGAAAGCCTGCTTCGCCAGCCAGGACTATATCGAGGGCCGCCGGGCCTTCCTGGAGAAGCGCAAACCCCAATTCATCGGCGCGTGATGTCGGACAAGGCTCCTGCGCGTCTCGACGAAACCGCAGCCCGCGAACATTTCGAGGCTGCGCTTGAAGACCACGAACAGGTGTTCGAAAAGTTCTTCCTCGCCCGGTTTCTGGACTTATCCTTCGAATACCTGCCGTCTGAGGCACCAGACGCCGAAAAGGAGGTGTGCCGGCTGACCTTTCCGGTCACGGACATGGTGCGAAACCCGCAGGGCTCCCTTCATGGCGGCGCCATGGCCACGGCCATGGACATCTCGATGGGTCATCTGGTGAACAAGGTCGCCGGGCCCGGTGCTACGATCGAAATGAAGATCCAGTTCATGCGCCCGGTGATGGCGGGACCGGTGACCTGCGAAGGCCAATTCGTCCGGCGCGGCCGTTCGCTGTCCTTCATGGAAAGTCGGCTGACAGGGCCGGACGGCAAGATAGCCGCGCTGGCCACGGCCACCTGGAAAATGCCCAGATCCTAGAGCCTGGCCATTTCGCGCAAATCGGAAAGCAGCGCGGGAGAGAGCGGAATTCCGTTTTCCCGTGCCGCCCTCAGCTGCCGCAGGGCGCGCGCGCCGGGCATCCGTATCGGATGATCCGGGTCGAGCAGCGGCGAAGACGTGACGAGCGCTGCCGCATCGTCCAGCCGGGCGCGCCGTACGTCGTCCGGCAGAAGACGACCCGCGTCGATCAGGATGAACAACTGGCCAAGGTTCTGAGGTCGCTCCGGCGTTTTCGCTGCGGTGGGGATGTGCGAGAGAAACCCGTCCCCCGCCATTGCGCCTGCCAGGAGGTCAAGCGCAAGGGCCAGCACCGCGCCCTTCTCGCCCCCGATCGCCTGCATGAGGCCCTCCATCGCCCTGGCCGGATCGCTGGTTGACCGGCCACTGGCATCCGTGGCCCAGGATTCGGGAATGTCCGTGCCGGCCTTCAGCGCCGCGCGCACCCGCGAGCGGGAAACCACGGACAAGGCCAAGTCCACCAGAACATGCCGCCCGTCCGGATGCGGAACGGCAAGCCCCAACGGATTGTTCCCGATCAGCGGCACGCGACCGCCCGGCGGAGCAATCATCGGGGCGGTGTTGGTCGTCATGATGGCCACGAATCCAGCCTCTGCCGCTAGGTAGAGAAAGGGAGCCAAAGCCCCGAGATGGCTGCCATGCCGCACGAAGGCCGCACCGATCCCCGCCTCCCGCGCAACGTCCATCGCAGCATAAAGCGCGCATCTTGCGACTGCAGGCCCCAGACCGTGATTGCCGTCGATCAGGCGCAAGGCCAGGGACAGCTTCTCAACCACGACCTCCGCTCTTGGATCGATCCCGCCTGCCGCAATCCGGGCCACATAGTCGCCGACCCGGCTCAGCCCGTGGGTCACAACCCCCATCGCCTCGGCCAGAGCAAGGGTCTCCGCTGCAGCCTGCGCTTCGCGGTCGGAAACGCCTGCGCCGCGGAAAGCGGAGGCGGCCAATTCGGCAGCCTCGTCGAATGAGACTACGTCCAGAAGACTAACTCCCCGCCTTCTCGGCTTCGCCGCCGCCAGTACCCTTCCCTCCGAAACGGTGAAGGAGCGGCAGGAACACCACCAGCACCACGGTGACGACGATTATCCAGAGCGACGGCGTACGATCGACGAAGATTATGAATGACCCGCGGGAAATGGTCAGCGTCTGGCGCAGAGCCTCCTCCGCCAACGGACCAAGCACGAGAGCCAAAACCAGCGCTGCGGGCGAATACCCGTAAAGGCGCATGAAGAAGCCGACGATGCCCGCGCCAAACATCAGGAACATCTCGACGAAGCTGGCATGAACGCTGAACGTACCCAGCGCGCAGATCACGACCACGCAGGGACCAAGCACGCGGTACGGGACCTTTATGATCTGCACGAAAACCGGGATCGCGAAAATGCTGATCGCCAGGAGCGCCATGTTGCCAAGATACATCGACGCAATCAGGCCCCAAGCCAGTTCAGGGTTCTGCTCCATGAAAAGCGGGCCCGGGCGCAATCCCCAAAGGAGAAAGGCGGCCAGCAGGACAGCTGTCGACGCAGAGCCGGGAATGCCAAGGGTTAGAAGTGGGATCATCGCTCCGGAGGAAGCCGCGTTGTTGGCAGTCTCCGGCGCGACCAGCCCGGCCATTTCCCCCGTCCCGAACTTTTCCGGCGTTTTCGAAAGTGAGCGCTCGGTGGAATACGCCATCAGCGAGGCAATCGTGGCCCCGGCCCCCGGGATCACGCCCACGACGAAGCCCAGAATGGAGCCGCGCACCATCGTCATGCGGGTCGAGATCCAATCCTGCGCCGTCGGCCAGAAGCGCTCTTCCTTGTCATATTGCACGATGCCTCCCGTGCCGGTCCGGTGAAGCCCGCTGTAGAAAGCATAGAAAAGCTCGCCCAGCCCGAAAAGGCCGATGGCGATCGGAATGAAATAGATGCCGCCAATCAGTTCGGCCGACCCGAAGGTGTAGCGGCCCTGCCCGGTCTCGAGGTCCACGCCGACCGTACCCAGCGCGAACCCGATCAGCGCCGAGATCACGCCCAGCCTCCAATTGGTGCCGATCATGACAATCAGTGTCAGCATCCCCATCATCGCAAGAAGAAAATACTCCGGTGGCCCGAAACTGCGCGACACCTGGCTGAACATTGGCGCGAGGACCGTGATCAGGATCACACCGACCGTGCCACCGACAAATGAGGCAACCGCCTGCATGACAAGCGCGGGACCGGCGCGGCCGGCCTTGGCCAACGGAAACCCGTCGAAGGTGCTGGCGACCGTGGCGCTTTCGCCGGGCGTGTTCAGGAGAATGGATGTGATAGTGCCGCCATACATCGCGCCGTAATAGATCGCGGCCAGCATCATGATGGCGCCGATCGGGTCCATGCCGAAGGTCACGGGAAGAAGGATGGCAAGTCCTGCCGAAGGGCCGAAACCCGGGATCACGCCGACGACCATACCAACCATCGCCCCGATCAGGAGATAAAGTATGTTGATCGGAGAGATGGCAACGGACAGACCCATCATCAGATCGGCGAAGATGTCCATCTATTGTGTTCCCGAAGCAGTATGACTGACCGTCTGTGCCATCACAGCAATTCGAACAGCGCGGGCGGCATGTTGGCGTTCAAGATGCGGTCGAACAAAAGGTAGACGATGGCCGGGACCAGAGCGGCAACGGCCATGTTCTTGATGTGTTGGCCACGATTCAGAATCGTCAGTGCGACCGCGAGGAAAAGGAATGTGGCGATGAAGCCGCCAAACAGCCGGATCAGAACCGCATAGCCCACGGCGAGTGCTATCAGGACGGCGACATCCAGCCAGCTTCCCTCAACGTCTTCGCTGCTGATCCGGCCGCGGCGTAGCTCGTCCAGAATGGCCCACAGTGTGACGATGATGGCCGCCACCCCGATGAGCCGGGGAAAGAAGCCCGGGCCTAGCCGTCCTGTCCGCGTCATGAAATTCAGGTCGGCGAACGCGATGTAGCTATAGAAGACCGCGGCCGCCAGCAGGGCGATCAGAAAGGCGATACGCATGGCCACTGCCCTCGTTCAGGAAGGGCCGGGCGCCGCAACGACGCCCGGCCCTGCCAAATCCACACGGACTTACTTGATCGCGCCGACCGACTTCAGCACATCGCGGAAACCGTTTTTGGTGTTGGTAAGGAAGGTGCGGAAGTCCTCGCCGTAGATCACCGTGGGCGTCAGCGTGTTTTTGGCGATGTACTCGCCCCACTCCGGCGTCTCGACGACCTTCTTCATGGTCTCGATCCACCATTCCTGCGCCTCGGCAGGCGCGTCCGGCGCAAGGATCAGGCCGCGCGGCATCGAAACGCCGATGTCATAGCCAAGCTCGCCCATTGTCGGCACTCCCTTGAGCGCGGCTGGAACATTCTGGCCGGAGAAGACCAGTGGACGAAGATCGCCCGACTCGATCAGACCCAGGATCTCGCCCGGATTGCCGACCATGGCGTCCAATGCGTTGGAGAGCAGCGCCGTCGTCTGTTCGGACATCGAGTTGAACGATACGTAGTCGAACTCGAACCCGGCCTTCTTGGCGAAGAGCGTCGGCACGATGAAATCGACGTTCACGGTGCCGGTACCGCCGATATTGATCGGGTTTTCTTTCGCATGCGCGATGAACTCTTCGATATTCTGGATCTTCGAGTTGCCATTGACGACCAGCACGAGGTCATCGGTCGCCAGAAGAGCCACCGGCGTGAAGTCTTCCGGCTGCCACGGCGTGTCGGCTTGCAGCGGCGTGGTTACGAAGCTGCCCGACGTGGTCGAGATGCCGTAGGGATTGCCGCTCTGCGCGAAGAGATAACCCCAGCCGACGGCCCCCGAACCACCCGCCCGGTTCTCCGGCTTGATGTCGCCCGGGTAGAGATCGTACTTGTCGAGAATCTCGATGATGCTGCGCGCCATGATGTCGTTTCCGCCGCCAGGACCGAAGGCAATGGTCCAGTCCAACGTCTCGTTAGGGGACGGGTAGTCCTGCGCGATTGCCGGTGCGGCAAAGGCCATAGCTGCAGCCACGACGCCGCCGATCAGGCAAGCACGGTAGTTCTTCTGCATAGAGATCATCTGGTTTCCTCCCTAGTTTGATCTTTGCATACGGCAATTCGACGCGGGCTTGTCTATGCCCTCCGCCACAACTGATTCGCCAGGCGCCTCTTCATCACGCGAAAGCGTCTCCAGCAGTCTTTTTTTGCCATTCGAGTGATGGCGTGCCCCTTCCTCATGGGCGCGATCCGGATCGCCGCTTTCGATCGCCTCGACGATCTGTTGATGCTCTGCATTCGACAGCCGAAGCGATGCCTCGCCCGTCAGGACCCGAAGCCTGAGAAGCCGTACTTCCTTGCTAAGCGCAGCATAAAGCGTCTTGGCGCGAGTCGTGCCGGAGGCCGCTGCGATCCTGTCGTGGAACGCGAGGTTGGTCTCGAAATACCTCTGCTCGTCTCTTGCAGCAATCGCCGCATCCATGTCGTTGATGAATGCACGAAGTTCTCGAATGATCGCGGAATCAACGATATTGGACAGTTGCGCACACAGATACCCCGCGATGAGCGCGCGGAGGTCGTAGAGTTCCAGCGCCTCCTCGACCGAAAGCTTTCGAACGAACACGCCCTGATTGGCGACCGCTTCGACGAGGCCTTCGCGCTCCAGCGACCGCGCCGCTTCGCGAACCGGGCCACGGCTTACGCCCATCTGCTCGGCAAGGGTGTTCTCGTTCAGCCTTTCGCCGCCAGGAATGGCACCGTTCAGGATCATGCGCTCCAGCTCGTCGCGCACCTCAAGAGCCAGCGAACGTTGCCGCCGCCCCTTGAAACTCTGGATGCTGGCTCCGACTCCCATGCGATTCAAAGTGGCCAAAAATTGTAGATTGTCAACATTATTCTGTTGATTATTATCGCCCGGTCTTCCGAGACGCAGGCCAACGGAACTGAAGGCGGAGCATCATGACGGACCGACCACTCGCCGGAAAAACGGCATTCGTATCAGGCTCAGGCCAGAATATCGGGCGCGCGATTGCCGTGCGTCTCGCCAATCTCGGATGCAACGTAATCTTAAACGGCTCCACGAACGAAGATGCGTGCCGCGAAACCGCCGATCTCGTTAAGGCCGCCGGCGGCACGCCGCTGGTGACGATGGGCGATGTCGGACTCCCGGACACCATTGACCGGATCGCGGTAGAGGCGCTCGACGCCTTCGGCACGGTTGATGTTCTCGTCAACAACGCCGCGCGCCGACCGCACAAGCCCTTCCTCGAAACGACGGACGCGGACTGGCACGGTGTGATTGACACCGCGCTCACGGCGGCATTCAGAACCAGCCGCGCCTTTCTGCCCGGAATGATCGACAATGGCTGGGGCCGGATCATCAACTTCGCCGGCATGAAGGCTATTCGTGGCTACTTCGAAGGCGCGCCTATTTCGGCGGCCAAGCATGGCATCTGGGGTCTAACCAAGGCGCTTTCGACCGAATTCGCTCCAAATGGGATCACCGCAAATGTCGTCTCGCCCGGCCAGATCCGGAAGGACAACGTGTCGGAAGACGACCCGAAGCGCACCGCCTCGATCCCGGCGGGCTTCATGGGCCAGTCGGACGACATTGCGTCGGTTGTCGGCTTTCTCGCGTCACCAGATGCGCGTTTCGTCACCGGCCAGATGATTGCAGTCAATGGCGGTGAGGAAACTTGAGGATTGCACGGCACTATGCCATCCGGTCTGACCGTTCACGCAAGCGTGCATCGCCCCGGCGCGAGTCCCGGCGATCCGGCACCCTATACAGGTTCGGATAGCTTCACCTTCGTGCACGTAC
>DATHRP010000479.1:0-9160 GCA_035465195.1 Afifellaceae bacterium
CAGGATGCGGCTTCAGCGCGCCGATCTCGACGACGTGAAGTGGTTGGCCGACACCCTGAACCGCAACGCGACGGTCCCGGGCACGCGCATCGAGACCCGTCCGGATGCCAGCCTTCGCCTCAGATGGGCATGAAAGAGTGATATCGGAGGATATATCGAAATCTTTCAGGCGATCGGATAGGCCTGGATCATCCGGATCATTTCTTCTTCCAGGTTCTTGTAGCGTTGCTCCAGTTCGACCGTCGTCGCCGGATCTCCGTTTCGCTCGGCCCGGGCAAGACTGCGATGAACGTCATGATGGTCCTGCACCAGGGTTCGGAACCGGGTATTGCGGCCGGCCAGGGCCCGGATAATCGCCTCGTGGTCGGGGAACCTTTCTATGAGAGTTGCGAGTTTCTGCTTCATCATTCTTCACCCGCAAAACTGGGTCGAGGGTATTAAGCTCGTCGGGTTGCCGACCCTCTGCATTGACTGGCATCAAGTGACCGCGACCTGACCGCGCGCCCCAGTCCCTCAGCCGCCAGCGCCTCTCGTACGGCCGGACGCTGGGAGACCGCCTTAAAATGCCGCGCAAGGCCCGGCCACGCAGTTATCGTCAGCGCCAGGTCGTCGAGCCATCGGCAGCATGTAAAGAGATAAGCGTCCGCGGCGCAGTACCGGTCACCCGTCAGAAAAGCGGTGGTCGCCAGACGTTGTTCGACGATCGCCAGTCTGCCGATCAGGTGATCCTGGCTGGGCTTCAGGAAGGCCGGCGGCGTCGTTGGCCTGAACAGCGGGCTAAACGTCTTGTGGACCTCTGTCGCGATGAAATTCAGCCATTCGAGCGCCCGGTAGCGGGACAGCCCGCCCGGTGCCGGCAACAGTCGGGCATCCGGCGCGAGCGCATCGATATATTGCAGGATCACGGATACCTCGTTGACCAGGGTTCCATCGTCGAGCGCCAATGCCGGGACACAGGCTGTGCTGCTGATCCGCCGGAAGTCCGCTCCGCTCGGCAGTCGCCGGCTTTCATACTCGACTTCGGCCAGTTCGAACGGCAGGCCGGCCTCGCGCAATGCAATATGCACGGCCAGCGAGCAGGCGCCCGGCATGTAGTACAGGATCACTTGCCCGCCGCTTCGAGCGGTCGCGGGACTGTGTCGAGCACGACGAGAGCCAGGTCGTAGGATTCCGCATCGACCGCATCCATCCTGTGCCCAGTTCCGTCAAGGTCGGTCGCCAGGAACTGGTCGCCCGGCCTGAGAAGCCGCTCGTTGCCGTCGCTCGTGCGCACGCGGACGCGGCCCGCGAGCACGATCCCGAGCACGGGAGCGGGGACACAATGCCATTCGTCGCGGTAGCCCGCCGGATGATGCATCATCAGAACCCGGTCCGCTTCGGCCATTTCGCTGATGAAGTAGCCGGCAGGCGAAGGCGGTGTGAAGTCGCCCTCGTGCATCGGCCATGCGCAGTCGGCAAGGTGTGAATGCCCGTCGCTGTCGGCATAGATCCTGAGGCAATGCATCGTGCCCGGCTCCGTTTCGGTTCTGTCTGATTCCAACCGCCGAAACTACGGAAATCATCAGCCTTATGGTTCGATAACGCTCGAATTATGGATGACAGCCTTTCCTGTGTCTGGAGTCTTGTTGGGCAGCGACAACACAACCATCCACATTCACCGAAGAACCGGCTACTACTATCGTCGGTCATCAGTCCGGTGGAGGCGCCCATGGCAGACGAGCTTGTATTCTATACCAATCCGATGTCTCGAGGCCGGATCGTACGCTGGATGCTGGAAGAGGTCAGTGCCGAATACCGCACCGAAATCCTCGACTTCGGAACCACCATGAAGGCGCCCGAATATCTGGCCATCAACCCGATGGGCAAGGTGCCGGCGATCCGTCACGGCGAAACCGTCGTGACGGAATGCGCCGCGATCTGCGCCTATCTCGCCGACGCATACCCCGACAGCGGACTTGCCCCGCCGCGCGCCGAGCGCGGCGCCTATTATCGTTGGCTGTTCTTCGCGGCCGGTCCGCTCGAAGCCGCCGTGACAAGTCGCGCATTGGGGCTGGAACCTTCCCCGGACAAGCAGGGCACGGTCGGATTCGGCAGCTACGAGGCCGTCATGGATACGCTCGAGCATGCTGTCTCCGGCGGCGGCTATATTGCCGGACCGGATTTCACCGCAGCCGACGTCTATGTCGGTTCGCACATCGGCTGGGGCTTGCAGTTCGGATCGATCGACGACCGGCCGGCGTTCCGCGCCTACTGGTCGCTCGTCGGTGATCGGGACGCCCGACGCTGCGCAAACGCGCTTGACGATGCGGCGGTGCCAAAGGAAGATGCACCGCCGGCCTGACCCGGCAGGACCGCGCTGCCCTCACCCCCCGGCCTTGCCTGTTTCCGCAACCACCCAGTCGCGGTAGTCGGCATTCACGTGAGCGATCTCCAGGCCGATTATCGACGGTGTCTCGTAGGGATGGATCGCGCCCACCGCCGTCGCGACGGCGTCGAACAGGTCCGCGCGTGTCTTGACCAGAAGCGGAACCTCACTCTCGCGTTCGATTGCGCCCTGCCAGCGATAGACGCTGCGGATCGCAGGATAGAGATTGGCGCAGGCCGCCAATCGCTTGTCGATCAGGTCTTCGGCGATACGGCGCGCCACCGTCTCGTCCGGGCAGTTGATCCAGATATCGATGATGCTCACGGCATTCCTCCTGCGGCGACACTTCGGTCTTTCATTGACGGTGGCAGCGCGCGAAGCCAGAGTCGACCCGAATTGCGAATGGCAGGAGTGGCGAACCGTGACCGAAGGCGACCGCAACCCGCTGATGAAGAATGCGACCGGGCGCGAAAGCGCCGACCTTGCGCGTTTCGCCTCAGGGCTATCGTTTGATGACCTTCCCTCCGCGGTCGTCGACCGCACGGTCGACCTCTTCGTCGACTGGGCCGGCTCCGCGCTGTCCGGCAAGGGCCAGCGCGCGGTTGCGATCGTCGAGCGCTTTGCAGCGGATATGGGACCGGCGGACGGTCCCGCCGAGATCCTCACCTCGCGTGCCGGGACCTCGCCCTATTTCGCCGCTCTCGCAAACGCCGCCGCTTCGCATATCTCCGAACAGGACGATGTCCACAACGGCTCGGTCTTCCACCCGGCAACGATCGTCTTTCCCGCAGCGCTGGCCGTCGCCCAGGCTACCGGCGCATCGGGGCGCGATTTCATCGCCGCCGGCGTCGCCGGCTACGAAGTGGGCATTCGCGTCGGCGAGTTTCTCGGCCGCTCCCACTACAAGGTCTTCCACACCACCGGCACCGCCGGCACCCTGGCCTCGGCCGCCGCCGCCGGGCGGTTGCTCGGCCTTGACACGGATACGATGCTCAACGCGTTCGGCTCCGCCGGCACCGGCTCGTCCGGCCTCTGGGAGTTCCTGCGTGACGCCGCGGATTCGAAACAGCTGCACACGGCGCGTTCCAGTGCGGAGGGCCTGATGTCGGCCTGGCTTGCCCGCGAAGGTTTCACCGGCGCCCGGCACATCCTTGAAGGCCCGCAGGGTATGGCCGCCGGCATGTCGTCCGACGCCGATCCGGCGAAGCTCACGGACCGGCTCGGCGACCGCTGGACGGTGCTGGAAACCTCTTTCAAGTATCACGCATCCTGCCGCCACACCCATCCGGCCGCCGACGCTTTGCTGCAGGTCGTCGAAACCCATGACCTGAAACCGCAGGACATCGCTGCCGTCGCCGCTTACGTGCACCAGGGCGCGATAGACGTGCTGGGTCCGGTGACTAGCCCGCAAAGCGTTCACCAGGCCAAGTTCTGCATGCCCGCGACCCTTGGCCTGATCGCCACCCACCGCAAGGCGGGGCTGACTGAGTTCGAGAAAGTCCTCTCCGACGAGGCGGCACTGATGTTCCTCAACCGCGTCACCATGGTGCTCGACGAGGAAGTGGATAACGCCTATCCGGCCCGCTGGATCGGCAAGGTCAGCGTCGAGACAAAGGACGGCCGCACCCTGACCGGCCGCGTCGATGAACCGAAGGGCGATCCCGGCAATACCCTCTCACGCCAGGAGATCGACGCCAAGGCGCGGGCGCTGGCGACATGGTCAGGGGCGGTCAAGCCGGAGGAACTGGATCAGTTGATGGACAGGCTTTGGGGTGTTTCCGGAGCCGAGCGGATCGACCGGCTGCTCGATTGGTCCCCGACTGCGAGTTCCGGACGATTGGCGACAGGCTGAAACCGTTCTTCTGGATCCGGCATCGGTCCGTTCTGCGTCAGGATGAACCGCCGCGCTTCGGCGATCGGTCCCGCCCGCTCCGCCTCGCCGAGCGTGTCGTGATAGAACCCCGGAAATTCGTACACCTCCTTCGCGACCGGGCCGAGGCCTTCGAAGAAGGCGTATTGCGCCCGCCGGTCGACGACATAGTCGCTGCCGGAAACCAGGAGCTGGACCGGGACATCGATCGTGCCGGCCTCCGTCACGGCCCGCCGACCCGCGGCCAGCACGTCGAGCAGGGTGGTGACGGCGATCGGCCGGACGACGAGGGGATCGGACAGATAGGTCGCGGCGCGCTGCCGGTCGTGCGTCAGAATCTCCGGCCGGACGTAGGAGTTGACGGAGAACTCGCGCGCAGCAGCTTCAGGAGCGCAAGGCCCGGGCGGGCCAGCGGCACATAGAGCCTGATCCGGAAGGCCGGCGCCGCCAGGACGGCGCAGCGAACCCGCGGTTTCATCGTCTGTAGCCATCGCGTTGCGGTCACCGCTCCGACACTCTGGGCGATGACGGAAACGTTCCCGGGGCCATGACCGCTTTCCCGGGCGGCGTGGCGAACGAATTCGTCCAGGTCGGCAACCGAACGCGCCATCGAGGGGCTGTATCCACGCGGCCCGCCTGACCGGCCGTGGCCTCTCGCGTCCCACGCGAAGATATCGAAGTCGTCGAGACCCAGTTCGCCGGCCAGATGCGCGACCCGGCCGGAATGTTCGTGCCCGCGGTGAAGGATCACGACCGCGCCGCGCGAATGATCCGGTCCCGGCCAGTGGCGGCAGGCGATCCGCGTCCCGTCGCCGGCAATGAAGTCCGATCGCCGACAGGGCCGCTCTTCGGCGGAGCTGTTGCAATGGATCGTCATGATCAGATTCACTCCTGCCGTTCCGCGACGATGACGCCGAATATGCCGGTCTCCTCCATGCTCTGCGAGACGACGCGGAAGCCGGCCTGCTTCAGCCAGCCCCAGGTCTGCTCGACCGGCCGGAGACGCATCGCCCACGGCTTGCCGGTATGGGATTTCAGAACGCGGGCTATGAATTCGAGCTGCGGGTGGTTCGGCTGGATCGTCACGATCAGCCGCCCTCCGGGATTCAGGATCCGCGCCACCTGCCGGAAGTGACGGCTGACGGTGTTGTCGTCGGGGACGATCTCGTGCAGGCCGGACACGATCACAAGGTCGGAGCCGACCAGCGGTTCCAGCGCCTTGTCGGAAAATGCGTCGCCGGTCTCGATCCGCGCCGTTACGCCGAGCGCCTGGGCATTCCGGTAGGCGGCATCCACGTTGGCGATCTCGTAATCGCGGAGCACGGCTTCGACGGGCACGCTTTCGAGTTCGGCCAGCGCGCCGAGAGCATAGCGGCCGCCGCCGCACGCGAGATCGGCAAGCCGCACCGGCTCGCCCCTGCCTGCACAGGTGATCGCCATGGCACGCACCTCGCGCGCAACGGTCGTGTGCACAAGCGCACCTCGGTTGCGGATGCCGCGCCAGCCGACGGCGTTGAGGTAGAGCCGGTCGACGGCGCGGCCGATAAGGCCATATCCCTCCGCCCGGTTCTCGTAGATATGATCGAGCATCACGCCGCTGTCGAAGCCGTGGCGCTGTCCGATCGCCAGCCCTTTCGACAGCTTGGCGCCGAACCGGAGCGCCCCGCGGGCGCAGGCATAATACCAGGATGCCGGGTTCCAGGCCGGCAGCGGACGGATCAGGTCGTCATAGGTCGGGCTCATTGTTTAGCTCCATAATGAACAACGTTCATTTCTACATAGTAAATTTATGAACGATGTTCAATACCGGTTTGCGGCTTGGTTAACGAATCGTCCCGAGATATGCGGGAGCGTGGAACGGCGAGTGCCCGGCGCCGGACGGAATCAGATCGCCATCAGGCGCTCCGCCAGCCGGCCCCAGTAGCTGGCACCGACGGGAATGACCTCGTCGTTGAAATCGTAGGCCGGATGGTGGAGCCCCGCGCTGTCGCCGTTGCCGACGAAAATGAAGGCGCCCGGCCGGGCGTTCAGCATGAAGGAGAAATCCTCGCCGCCCATCAGTGGCGGGAAGTCGCCGTCCACCTGGCCCTCGCCCGCGACGTCGCGCGCGACGGCGATCGCCTTCTCGGTCTGCTCAGGATGGTTCACCGTCACCGGATAATGGCGCTCGTACTCGCAGCGCGCTTCCGCACCGAAGGCGGCGGCGATCTGCGGCACGAGGATGCCCATCCGTTCCTCGATCAGGTCGCGCAGCTCCGGCGCGAGCGTCCGCACCGTGCCGGTCAGTTCCGCGCGCTGCGGAATGATGTTGAAGGCGTCGCCCGCGTGGAAAGTCGTGACGGAGACGACGGCGTTCTTAATCGGATCGATGTTTCGCGAGACGATCGACTGCAGCGCCTGAACGATCTGCGATCCGACGATCATGGGATCGACGGTGTCGTGCGGCCGGGCGGCATGGCCGCCGCGACCTTCGATGAAGATGCGGAACAGGTCGGTCGCCGCCATGATCGAACCGAACCGTATGCCGAATTGGCCAACCGGCATGCCTGGATAATTGTGCATGCCGTAGACTTCCTGGATGCCGAAACGGTCCATCATACCGTCGTCGACCATCGCCTTGCCGCCGGCGCCGCCTTCCTCCGCCGGCTGGAAGATCACGGCGATCGTGCCATCGAACCGGCGCGTCTCGGCCAGATAGCGCGCCGCGCCGAGCAGCATGGCGGTGTGGCCGTCATGGCCGCAGGCGTGCATCTTGCCGTCTGTTTCCGAAGCCCACGGCTTGCCGGTTTCCTCCCGGATCGGCAGCGCGTCCATGTCGGCGCGCATTCCCACAACGCGGCCGCCAGTGTCGGACTGGCCCCGGATGATGCCGACGACACCGGTCCGGCCGATCCCTTCAACTACCTCGTCGCAACCGAATTCGCGCAGCCGCGTAGCGACCGTCGAAGCGGTCCGGTGCACATCGTACAGAAGCTCGGGATGGCGGTGGAGATCGTGCCGCCATTCGGTGATCTCTGGCAGCAGCTCGGCAAAACGGTTGATCACAGGCATGGGGTGCTCCGGACGGTGACCGCACACGTTAGAGCGGTTCAGGCTATCGCGGCAAGCGGGCCAGATTGTCGCGCGGCCCTATCCCGATTGCGCGACGCGCTCCGCCTTCGGATGGCCGTCCAGCCATTGCTCCAGCCCACCGACCTCCTCAGCCGTGAACTTCAGGCCGAGCTTGCTCCGCCGCCAGAGAATATCGTCTGCCGTGCGCGCCCATTCCTTGTCCATCAGCCAGCGGACCTCGGCCTCGCTGAGGTCGGCGCCGAAGACCGGCCCCATATCGTCGAGGGATTCCGCATTGCCGACGATCGCGCGGGCATCGGTGCCATAGGCCCGGACCAGACGCCGCGCCAGTTTGTCCGGCAGGAAATCATGGTCGCGGCGGAGCCCGGCCACGGCCTCCTCGTAGCCGGTCATCGGGAAGTCGCCGCCCGGCAGCGACGCATCCGACGTCCAGGGCGCGCCCTTTCCGCCGATCAATCGCGCCACCTCTTCCAGCACCGCCTCCGAAAGCCGGCGGTAGGTGGTGATCTTGCCGCCGAAGATATTGACCAGGGGGCTGCCCTCCCGGTCGTCGGCCTTCAGCACATAGTCGCGGGTCGCTTCCTGCGCCCTGCTCGCCCCGTCGTCGAATAGCGGCCGAACGCCGGAATAGGTCCAGACGATGTCGGACAGGCGCACCGGCGACCTGAAATATTCGCTCGCCGCCTCGCACAGATAGGCCTTTTCCTCCTCGGTGATCTTCACGTCTGCCGGATCGCCTTCATAGTCGCGGTCCGTCGTGCCGATCAGCGTGTAGTCCTGCTCGTAGGGGATGGCGAAGATGATCCGGCCGTCCTCGTTCTGGAAGATGTAGCAGCGGTCATGCTCGAACATCCTGCGCACCACGATATGGCTGCCCTGGACCAGGCGCACATTGTGAGCGTCGTTATAACCGGCCGGCCCCCGCAGGATCTCGTCGACCCAGGGCCCTGCGGCATTGACGACCAGTCGCGCCCGGATCTCCTGCGTCCGGTCGGTCTGACCGTCCTCGACGGTCACGGTCCAGCCCGTATCGTCGCGCTGCAGCGATACGACCTGTGTCCGCGTCGCCACAACCGCACCGCGCTCCGCCGCGTCGCGGGCGTTCAGCACCACCAGCCGCGCGTCGTTGACCCAGCAGTCGGAATATTCGAAGCCCCTGGTGAAATTGCCCTTCAGCGGCTTGCCGACCGGGTCGGTCGTGAGATCGACCATCCGCGTCGGCGGCAGCATCTTCCGCCCACCGAGATGATCGTAGAGGAACAGGCCGAGGCGCAGCAGCCAGACGGGGCGCAGCCCCCTGTGATGCGGCAGCACGAAGCGCAGCGGCCAGATGATGTGCGGCGCGCTGGCCCATAGCAGTTCGCGCTCCATCAGAGCTTCGCGCACCAGCCGGAACTCGTAGTGCTCCAAATAGCGCAATCCGCCATGCACCAGCTTCGTCGACCAGGACGACGTGCCGCTTGCCAGGTCGTTCATCTCCGCCAGGTATACGGAATAGCCGCGCCCCGCCGCGTCACGGGCCACACCGCAGCCGTTGATACCCCCGCCGATGACGAAGATGTCGTACATCAATCGTCCCCCAGGGCCGCCACTTCGACCAGTGTCGGGACACCCGGCGCGATCTCGACATCGACACCACTCTTTCTGCAGATGGTGACGAACCGGGCCGGCGGCGCTCGGTCGGTGACGAAACTGCGGATCTGCGAAATATGGCCGATGCGCATCGGCGCGGTGCGCTCGAACTTCATCGCGTCGGATACCAGCATCGGGTGACGGGAATTTGCGATGATTGCCTGCGTCACCTGGACCTCGCGATAATCGTAGTCGAGCAGCGAACCGTCCTCGTCGATCGC